>NZ_JBYSYA010000030.1:0-68139 GCF_058782785.1 Cupriavidus sp. FW306-01-F10A | reverse complement strand
ACGGGTCGTTAAGTCGCGACCTTCTCGCTACACCGTTCGGTACCTGAAGAAGGACCTTAACTGAACGGCATTACACCCTCGGGTGCCCTTTCTTCTGCCTGGCAGGTGCGCCTAGCGCACCACCGCATCAACGCTCGTAGCGCGAACGGCTGTTGCGGTTGCCGTTGCCGCCGCCATTGCCGCCGAAACCGCCGCCAAAGCTGCGATTGCCGTCACGGTTGCCGTCGCGGTTGCCGAAGCTGCGGCCTTCGCCGTTGCCACCGGTGTTGCCACGATAGCCGCCGCCGGTGCGGTCGCCGAAGCCACCACGGTTGTTGTCGCCAAAGCTGCGGGGGGCGGCGCCGTCGCGGTTGCCGAAACCACCGCGGTTGTCGTCGCCGAAGCTGCGGCCGCCTTCGCGGTTGCCGAAGCCACGCGCACCGTCGTTGGCGCCGCGGTAGCCGGCGCCCTGGCCGCCCTGGCCCTGGCCACGGTAGCCGCCTTCACGATTGCCGAAGCCGCCGCGGTTGTCGTCACCGAACGGGCGTGCGCCTTCCGGGCGGTTACCGAAGCCACGGCTCTCGCCGCTGAACTTGCGCTCGCCGAAGCCGGTGCGGTTCTCGCCACCGCCGAACTTGCGGTCGCCGAAGCTGCGTTCGCCGCCACGGTAGCCGCCGCCATTGCCGCGGAAGTCACCACGGCCGCCACCCGGCTTGCCGCCGAAGTTGGAACGCGGCTTGGGCGAACGGCGCGGCTCCAGGCCTTCGATCACCGAAGCGTCGATGCGCTGGTTGGTGAAGCGCTCGATGCGCTTCCACTGGAACATGTCGTTGTGGTTCACCAGGTTGATGGCGGTGCCCGAGCGGCCCGCGCGGCCGGTACGGCCGATGCGGTGCACGTAGTCCTCGGCCTGCTTGGGCAGGTCGAAGTTCACCACGTGGGTGATATCGGGCACGTCGATGCCGCGCGCGGCCACGTCGGTGGCCACCAGCACGCGCAGGTTGCCGCGGCGCAGTGCGGTCAGGGTGCGGTTGCGCGCGCCCTGGGTCATGTCGCCGTGCAGCGCGCCGGCGGAGAAGCCGGTGTCGGACAGGCGCTCGGCCAGCGAATCGGCATCGCGCTTGGTCGCGGTGAAGACGATGGCTTGCTTGAGCGTCGCGTCGCGCAGCAGGTGGTCCAGCAGGCGTTCCTTGTGCGACATGTCGTCGGTGAAGTGCAGGCGCTGCTCGATATGGCTCTGGTCGGCGCGGGCCGCGGCGATCTCGATGCGCTGCGGGTCGCGCAGCTGGCGCGAGGCCAGTTGGGCAATGCGCGCATCCAGCGTGGCCGAGAACATCAGCGTCTGGCGCGTGGCCGGGGTGGCATTGACGATGGCGTCGATGTCGTCGGCAAAGCCCATGTCGAGCATGCGGTCGGCCTCGTCGAACACCAGCATCTGCAGGGCCGACAGGTCGATGCGGCCGGCGTCGATATGATCGAGCAGGCGGCCCGGCGTGGCCACCAGGATGTCAGGCATCTTGGCCAGCGCGGCCAGCTGCTTGGGGTAGGGCATGCCGCCCAGGATGCTGGCGCAGACGATGCGGCGCAGGTTGCGGCCGTACTTGGCGGCGGCCTCGGTCACCTGCAGCGCCAGTTCGCGCGTCGGGGTCAGCACCAGCAGTGCGGGCTGCGCCGGCGACGGGCGCGGGCGCTTGCCCTTCATGCGCTTGGCGGGCTCGGTCGCGCGCTGCGGCGCCGGCATTTCGCTGATGCGCTGGATCGCGGGCAGCATGAACGCGGCGGTCTTGCCCGAGCCGGTCTGGCTCGAGACCAGCAGGTCACGGCCGGCCAGGAAGGCCGGGATGGCCTGGGCCTGCACCGGCGTGGGCGTGTTGTAGTTCAGTTCGGAGAGGGCGCGCAGGATGGCCGCATCGAGGCCAAGCGTGGCGAAACCGCTTTCCACGGCCGTGGCTTCTTCAACTGCCGGGCTGGGGTTGAGCAGGGCGTCGAGCTTGTCGAGCGGGCTCTGGGCAGCGTCGGAAGTGATCGAAGCGTCGGTCGCGGAGGCAATAGCTTGCTCCGCACGAATGTCGTGCTGGGTCATGTCGGAATGGTCAAATAAATGCATGGCACCCCGGCAAAGCAAAATGGGGTGGGCGCAGTGCAAAGTCTTAAAAAGGCTTCGGCGCCAATCGGTGAGGCCGTTACGACAGACACAGCTGGCAGTACGGCGGCAGGCAGGGCGGTGGCTGGTCCCGCTAGGCGGTCCGGCCGTATCCCTGGCAGGCAAACAGCTCAGGTTTCAGGCTGTTCAACAGGATCGGAGACGAGGCGACGTCAGGTGAGCGGTGCGTTCTGCTGGGCGGCTGGGGCCATGAAGTGATGACTAGGCGTCCGGCAGCGAGGAAACAGAGCTTGGGAGGGCAGCGGATTCGCCGCGGCAGGAAGCCGGGCGTTTGGCGGATCTCACAGTTGCGAAACTCACGGCGCGGATTATAGCAGAGTACGGAATTTTTGTTGCACTGCGAAAGCGTAACCGGATATGTCAGGCGCTCGTCACCTTCCAGACGCGCCCGCGCCACGCTGGTTGAAAGCCGAAAACCCCCGCCTATACTGGAGGCGCGAGCACACAGGATGCCCGCACGGGGCGGACGAAAACGCTCCCGCTTGACCTCTTCCAGCGGCATTGGGCCGCTGTTCGCGGCGAGCACTGCGGTCATTGACTCCAAGCGCCAGTCTTCCTGCGACTCTCCGGGTGGTCCGGATGGGCGTCCGCTACATGCTACATGGGCGGAATCATGGGAAGCCTGCCTGGAACAGAATGACCGAACTGCTGACCGCGTGACCCAGGTGGTCCGGGCCCGTCCGCATCCAAAGCCCGCCAGCGATGGCGGGCTTTTCATTTGGCGGTTGCGGTCGCGGTTCAGTCCTCTGCATCGTTGCCAGCGGCCTTGCGCGGCAGCCGCCCGAGCGGCTGCTCCTGCGGCATCACATGGCGGTTGCCCGGCAATCCGCCCGGGTAGTCGACGATGCGCGCGGCGCCCTGGCGCCGCAAGCCATGCCATGCCTGGCCGCCGGCGGTGCGCCCGCCGCCCAGGATGGCGGTCATGGCCTGCCGGTCGAGATCCATGCTGTCGGGCAAATCCTTGATGACGATCACTGCCATGGCTGTCTCCGGTCAAGCGGCGCCACGGCCATGCGGCCGCGGGACCGCTTCAGTATAGGCGAGGCGGTCCGCGGTATTGTCCGCGGGGCCGCCGCGCGGTGCGCTCAGACTGCGGCGAAATTGCCGGCCCATTGCGATGGGTTGACGTTGACGCGCACCGGGCCGAAGTCGGGGCCGACGATGCTGTTGTTGAGCGTGTTGACGTTGATGCTCTGCAGCTGCGCGATGTTCTGGTTGACGTTGACGGTGACGTTGGCCAGCGGGCCGACGCTGCCGACACCGCGGCTGAGCCATGAGTTGCCGCCGCGTACGGCGCACAGCGAGGCACGGTCGAGTTCTTTGCTCAGGGCGAGATCGCGGACGAGGATCGATGACATGGTGGTGCTCCTTTGAGTCGGGTGCCGGGGGCGGCTGGCGCGGAGATTGCAGCATCTGCGCGCCAGTCGCGGCCAGGGCGTATCAGCCGAAGATGTTGTTGGTGGCGTTCTGGTTGGTGTGCACGTCGGACTTGACGTGGTCCAGGAAGGCCGAGCCGTTGCCGTTCAGGTTGGTCACGGTCTGCATCTGCGCGATGCTTTGCGTGGCGTTGATGCTGTTGTCCAGCGACAGCCTGATCGGCGTGTAGACGGCGGCGAAGGGCAGGTAGGCCAGGCCGCCGCGCACGGCGTGCATGCGCTTGCTGTCGAGGGTTTCGGCGGCGGGCAGGTCCTTGATGGTCAGCGTGGTCATGATGTTCTCCGGTATCGGTCAGTGCGTGGGTGGCTGGGGCGCGTGGGCTCAGCCGTAGATGTTGTTGCTGGCGTTCTGGTTGGTATCCACATGCGAGCGCACGTGGTCCAGGAAGGCCGAGCCGTTGCCGTTCATGTTGGTGACGGTCTGCATCTGGGCGATTTCCTGCACGGCCTTGATGCTGCTGTCGAACGACAGCTTCACCGGGCTGTAGACCGCGGCGAACGGCATGTAGGCCAGGCCGCCGCGCACGGCGTGCATGCCCTTGCGGTCCAGGGTTTCGGTGGAGGACAGGTCCTTGATGGTCAGCGTGGTCATGATGGTCTCCGGTAGAGGAAGGTACTGCCTTGGGTCTGGTTTCGAGCATCGGGTTGGTGTCGCGCTCGGGAGGTACTAACGCAGGGACTGTGCCAATGACGTTGCCGGCCCCGCCAGGCACGCGCAACTGCCTGAAAACACGGGCGATTTATTTTCGATGTCGGCTTGCGGGCACTGGCTGCGGGCGCTGCCGCATGCCGCGGGTGACGGGCCGCGGCCAACAGGCGGCGTGCTGGTGTTGGCGCGGCCGCGACAGTGGCGCGCCAAAGGCGATGCGGTTGGCAGGGAGCGCCCGCGCGCGGCGTTGCACGCCGGCTTCGCATGGTTTGCGCATGCCTTGGGTGCGCACTAGTATCCATCTCGAAGGCAGGCATATCCGCATCGTGGGATGCGCCGTGCCAGCAACCATGTCGGGGCATCCGGTGGCCAGTCTCAAAGAACTGATCCGCAAGTTCCAGAACGGCGGTCTCTCCGACGACGAGTTTGTTGCGTCGTTCGAAACGGCGCTGGCGCAGGACCCCACCACGCCCAGCCAGGCCGCGCGCGTGGTCATCGAGGAAAACACGCGCTTCCCGTTCCCGCCCGCGGTCTATGCCGAAGTCATGCGGCGCATCGAGCGCCGCGGCGCCACGCAGTACGACGGCGCCACCGAAGCCACGCGCCTGGCCGGCACGCAGACGGGCTCGCTGTATGCGACCTCGCCCGAGCCGGGCACGCTGCCGCAGGCGGCGCATACCAAGGGCGTGGGCGATACGCTGAACGGCCGCTTCGTGCTGGAAGAATGCCTGGGCGTGGGCGGCATGGGCACGGTCTACAAGGCGCTCGACCTGCGCAAGCTGGAAGCCTCGGACCGCAAGCCCTATATCGCCATCAAGGTGCTGAACCTGCAGTTCAGCGGGCACCCCAAGTCGCTGATGGCGCTGCAGCGCGAGGCGCGCAAGGCGCAGACGCTGGCACACCGGAATATCGTCACCGTCTATGACTTCGACCGCGACGGGCCGGTGGTCTTCCTGACCATGGAATACCTGTCTGGCTCTTCGCTCAACCATGTGCTCAAGGCCCCGGGCTTCACCGGCATGCCGATGGCGCGCGCCATGTCGATCATCAACGGCATGGGCAATGCGCTGGCATACGCGCACGAGCGCGGCTTCGTGCACTGCGACTTCAAGCCCGCCAACGTCTTCCTGACCGCCAACGGCGAGGTCAAGGTGATCGACTTCGGTATTGCGCGCGGCTTCCTGCCGCCGGCCGACGAGTCCGACCGGACCGTGTTCGATCCCGGCTCGCTGGGTGGCATGACACCAGCCTATGCCAGCCCGGAGATGTTCGACCATTGCGAGCCCGACCCGCGCGACGACATCTTTGCGCTGGCCTGCGTGACCTATGAACTGCTGACCGGCAAGCATCCCTACCAGCGGCTCTCGGCCAACCAGGCGCGCGATGCCGGGCTCAAGCCGGCGCAGCCGCCGCAGTTGAGCCGCACGCAATGGAAGACCCTGCGCGAGGCGCTGTCGCTCGACCGCGAGACACGCACGCCCACCGTCGCACGCTTCCTGCATGGCATGAGCGCGGTGCCGGTGGTGTCCACGCGGCGTCCCTCGCCGCTGATGGCAGGCGGCGCGCTGGCCGTGCTGGCGGGCGTGTCGGCGATCGGCTACTACGCGTGGCATTCGCAGCGCCAGGCCGAAGCGCCGGTGAGCGACGCGCGCGTCGAGGCCCCGGCTGCCCCTGTGCCCGCGGCGCCGGTCACCCCGCCCGCACCGGCTGCCCGTCCGGCGGTGCTGTCGATGGCCGACGTCACGAAGATGCTGGCGGCGGTGCCGTGCTCGCTGCTCACCGCCACCCAGCAGGCGCAGACGTTGCGTGTGCGCGGCTTCCTGGCCGAGAGCGTCGGCGCCGTGCGGCTGCGCGAGCAGCTCAGCGCGTTGCCGGGCGTCAAGGAGCTCAAGGGCGTGTCGATCGACACCCAGCCGCTGGCCGCCGACAAGTGCGACGTGGCCACCCTGATCGCGCCGTACTGGTCGGGCCACCGCGAAGGGGGCACGGCTTCGTCGCTGCGGCTGCGCGGCCAGGGCACGCAACTGACCGAAGGGTCACCGCTGGTGCTGGATCTGCGCACGCCGGCGCGCGACTCCTATGTCTATGTCGATTACTTCGCGGCCGACGGCAAGGTGGCGCACATGGTGCCGAGCGCGCGCGTGCCCGCCCACCAGGCGCCGCCCAGCCATGGCGCCACGGTTGGCGACGGTGGCGACTGGATCATCTCCGGGCCGTTCGGCACCGAGCTGGTGGTGTTGCTGACCACGCCCGCGCCGCTGTTCGATGGCCGGCGCGCCGAGGTCGAGCTGCACAAGGACTACCTGAAGGCACTGGAAAAGCCGCTGGCGCAGATGGCGCGCACCTATGGCCGGGACCGCATCAGCGCGGACCTGGTGCAGATCTCCACGCGCGCGCGCTGATTGCCGCCAGCCGGCCGGCTTGCCGCTTGCAAATTGCGCCAGCCGCTACTTCATGTCGCGCGCCACGCGAAAGCCGTTCTGCGACTGCCGCACGCTGGGGCTGTACTTGAAGCGCGTGGACGACACCATGTAGCTCGCCCCCTCGCGCCAGGAGCCGCCGCGGATCACGCGTGCGCCGCAGGCGTTCTCGTTCCACACGCGCCCGTCGGCGGGCGCGCCCTTGTATGAGCTGTGCCAGCAATCGGCCACCCATTCCCACACGCTGCCGTTGACGTCGTGCAGGCCGTACGGGTTGGCCGCGAAGGTCCCGACCGCGGCCGGCGCATCCTGGCTCCACGGGTCGCCGCAGTCCTTGCAGTTGGCATTGCCCTTGCGCATCTGGTCGCCCCACCAGTAGGCACTGGCGGTGCCGCCGCGCGCTGCGTATTCCCATTCGGCCTCGGTGGGCAGCCGGTAGGGCTTGCCGGTGGTCTTGCTGAGCCAGGCCACGTACTGCTGCGCGTCGTCCCAGCTGACGTCGCGCACCGGCGCGGTCTTCGCGCTGTCGGCGACGGTGGGGACGCGCTGGCAGCCGCCGGCGTCGGCGCAGGCATTCCATTGCTCGACCGTGACCTCATAGCGGCCGATCGCAAACGGCTGGCCGATGGTGACGTGGTGCGGGGGCTTCTCGGCGGGATCGCTGGCACTGCTGCCCATGGTGAAGCTGCCCGCCGGCAGGGAGACCAGCACCGGGCAGGCCGGGCAATCGCGGATCTCGCCGGTGCGCAATGTGGCGCTGACCGCGCCGCCCGCCGCCGCGCCCGGGCGTAGCGATGCCGTTGCCGGTGGCGCAGCGGGCGGCGATGCCGGACGCGCTGCCGCGGCCGGTGCCGGCGGCCGCGTGACCTGGCCCCCGGCAGAGGTGCCGGAGCGGGGCGGCGGCGCGGGCGCGGGCGCCTGGGCCTTGGGTGCGGAGGCGGACGCTGCCAGCCGCTCCAGGCGCGCCCTGGCCAGCACCGCGAAGCGTCCGTTGGGGTACTGCTTCAGGTAGGCCTCGTAGTCGCCGGCGTAATTGCTGTTCTTGATCGATTCCCAGAAGCTCAGCTCGTACTGCTCGTCGGTGTTCTTGGGCATGATGCCGGCGAGCAGCAGCGGTTCCGTGGCCGCGGGGCCGGCGGCAGCGGCGGCCGCCTGCGCAGGCAGCGGCGCGGCGGCGAGCATGGCGGCCATGGCGGCCGTGCGTACGACTGGTAGATTGCGCCACATCTTCACACCTCGCTGGAGCCGCGGCGATCCCGCTGCATGCCGGTAGCTGCCGGCACATGCGTCGGGGGCGCATTGTGGTGTTGCCGAGACGTCGACCGGCTTGCTTCAAGATAGCACAGCGCCTGTGTCTCCGGCGGGGCATTGCCATGCCACCGCGACGCGCCGGGGTCGCTTTTTCCGGGCTTGCGACCTAACCTGAATGACGAATCGCCGAGCGCTGACCAACAAGCAACAAGAATGGGCTTTCGGGACAACGTGATCGGGTTTCGGACTGTTATCCGGGAGGCGCCGCGTATGTCCAGACGATTCCTGTTCCGCCTGCTGGCGGTTGCCGCCCTGGCCGCGGCCCCGTCGCTGTCGCTGTCGACGGCAGCCCCGCCCAATGCCGAGGCCTACATCATCTGGCCGCACGATGGCACGGTCATCAGCGGCGGCAAGTTCTGGGTGCGCATGGGCCTGCGCAATATGGGCGTGTGCCCCAAGGGCGTCGAGTCGCCGCGCTGCGGGCACCACCACCTGCTGGTCGACACCGAGCTGCCGCCGCTGGACAAGGAAATCCCTTCGGACAAGAACCACCTGCACTTCGGCGCGGGCGAGACCGACGCGCGCATTGAGTTGCCGCCCGGCAAGCACACGCTGCAGTTGCTGATGGGCGATGCCAAGCACGTGCCGTTCGAACCGCCGATCTATTCGAAGAAGATCACGATCACGGTGAAATAGCGGGGCAGCGCGCGCCGCGGAAGCCGAACCAGGCCGATCAGCAAACAGGGAGAGCACCATGTCCAGAGTACTTGCCGCGGCTGTCTTTGCCGCCAGCCTGCTGCTGTCAGCGGTGGTGCAGGGTGGTTCGACGCCGGCGCCGCCCAACGCCTACCTGTATATCGGCTGGCCCAACGACGGGCAGACCATGCCCGCGGGCAAGCCATTCAAGGTCTGGTTCGGGTTGCGCAATATGGGGGTGGCGCCGAAGGACGTGAAGTACCCCAATACCGGGCACCATCACCTGCTTGTCGATGTGGACCTGCCGCCGATGGACAAGGAAATCCCCAATGACCGCAATCACCTGCATTTCGGGGCGGGGGAGACCGAGACCATGATCGAGCTGCCGCCCGGCAAGCATACGCTGCAGCTGCTGATGGGGGATGACAAGCACATTCCCACCAACCCGCCGGTTTATTCGAAGAAGATCACGATCTACGTGAAGTGACCCGGACCTTGCGGTGACGGCGGCGCGCATGCGCCGCTTTTTTTCGTGCGCCGGCGAAGCAAGTGTCGCCCGCCATCCAACATCGACGCGCAATCTGTTGGCTGCGCCCCGCCAGTGCGCGCTGACGCAAGCTCGCCGCGCCTCCGCAGCGGGAGCCGGCTGCAAGCAGAAATCCCCGTGTTTACAGGCACTTCCGTGATCCGCGCAGCCGTGGCCCCGGGGCTGGCACGCTCCCTGCGATTGTCCCTCCTGAGCGCGACACCAACCCGATGCTCGACCAAACCAAGGCAACACCTTCCTCTACCCGGAGACCATCATGACCACGCTGACCATCACCGACCTGACCACCATCGACACCCTGGACCGCAAGGGCATGCTCGCCGTTCGCGGCGGCCGCACCCTGCTCCCGTTCATGCCGGTGTACCACCCGCTCAACCTGTCGTTCGACCACAGCATCACCGCCGTGCAGGAAATCGCGCAGATGCAGACCGTCACCAACCTGAACGGCAACGGCTCGGCCTTCCTGGACCACGTGAAGTCCGACGTGCACACCAACCAGAACGCCACCAACAACATCTACGGCTGAGCCCCTGCGCGCCAGCTAGCTGCTTGTTACCGATACCGGAGATCATCATGACCACGCTGACCATCAAAGACCTGTCCGCCACCGAAGCCCTCGACAGCAAGCGCATGCATGCCGTGCGCGGCGGCCTGTCGTACCTGCCCTTTGCCGCCGTGTATGCGCCGATCAAGCTCGCGTTCGACAGCAGCATCACCGCCAAGCAGGAAATCGCGCAGTTGCAGTCCGTGACCAACCTGAACGGCAATGGCTCGGCCTTCCTCGACCATGTCCGTTCGCATGTGGATACCAACCAGAACGCCAGCAACAATATCTATCGTTGAGAAGCTTGTTGAGATGGCGCAGCGCCGCGGGGGCGTCCCCGCGGCGCTTTTGTTGAGCCCCTGCATATCGGGGTTGGAGCGCGCGCCAGCGCGCACCACAATACAGACAGACTTCGCGGCCCCGGCATGCCTTGGGGTATCTCCAGCGCATCACGTCCGCCGCCGTCGCACGCAGGAACCCATCGTGCCCGAATCCATCACTGCCTCGCCCGCGGTTGCGTCAACCGCCGCGCCGCACCGAACCGCCTGGCTGACCGCGCTGGCCGCCTGCGCGGCATTGCTGGCAGGCTGCGCCGATTTCCGGCCGCCCGTGTACCAGCGCCCGGAAACCCCGGCCAAGGCCGAATGGACGCGCCAGGAATCGATCACGGTATCGCCGGCCGAAACGGTGCAGCCCAACTGGTGGCTGGGCTTCAAGGATCCTTACCTGAACAGGCTGATCGGCCAGGCGCTTTCCGGCAACTACGACATCAAGGTGCTGGCGGCGCGCATCCGCGTGGCCAACGCACAGATCGGCGAGGCCCGTGCCGGCGGGCTGCCGGTGATCGATATCGGCGCCGGTGCGAGCTTCGAGAAGAGCACCGGCCAGAAGTCCACCTGGACCTATAACGCCGGCGCCCAGCTGAACTGGGACATCGACATCTGGGGCAAGGTCGAGAAGGGCGTGCAGGCGCAGACCGCCGAGTTCCGCGCCACCGAGGCCGACTGGCGCGCCGGCTACCTGACGCTGGTGTCCAATGTATCGACCACTTACTTCCAGATCCTGCAGTTCGACGAGCAGATCGAGCAGCAGGCGCGCACCGTGGCCAAGAACGGGCAGATCCTGTCGACCTACCAGGCCATGTACCAGAACGGCCTGGTGCCAAAGATCCGGGTGATGCAGCAGCAGGCGGAAATCAACCGCCTGAACAAGGACCTGCTGGAGCTGCGCCGTTCGCGCGATGTGGCTGAAAACGCGCTGGCCACGCTGGTCGGCGTGCCCGCGGGCAATCTCAAGGTGCCGGCGGGGCGCCTGCAGGACCGCGTGCAGCCGCCCGCGGTGCCGGCCGGGCTGCCATCGCAATTGCTGGCGCGCCGCCCGGACGTGGTGGCGGCGGAATACCGCGTGCTGGCCGCGTACAACATCGTTGGCCAGGCCCGTTTGGCGCAGTTGCCCACCATCAGCCTGACCGCGCGCGGCGGCACCGCCAGCTTTGCGCTGAGCGACCTGCTCAAGTCATTCACCTTCGGCTTCATGCCCAGCATCAACCTGCCGATGCTCGACCCGAGCGTGCGCGCGCGCGTGAAGACCACCGAGGCGCAGGTGGGCGTGGCGGAAAACGAATATGGCCGCACCGTGATGACCGCGTTCGAAGAGGTGGAGAGCGCACTGGTCAATGTCGACGCGCACAAGAAGCAGCGCATCGAGCTGCAGCAGCAGGTTGAGCAGCTGCGCGTCGTGTCCGCGCAGATTGAGGCGCAACTGAAGGAGGGCGTGGTCTCGCAGCTGGAAGTGTTCGAGACCGAGCGCTCGCTGCTGGCCGCGCAACTGCAGTTGTTGGCGGTCCACCAACAGATCCTGGCCGACACCGTCACCCTGTACAAGGCGCTTGGCGGTGGCTGGCCCGATACCGACGTGCGCAACGCGGCGTCGAATCCGCCGCAGTAAGTGCTGCCAACGGTGCTGTAGGGCGGTTCAGGTGATGCCGGCGCCTGCAACGCGTTGCGCAACGCGCCCATAGCCCTGGCCACCTGCCCCGCTGCATGTGCCGCTGCCGCGCCAACCGCGCGTTCCGCGTCCCGATTGACTAGCCTTAGCCGTCGCCTACTATGTTCTTAGTCGCTTCATCCCCTGGCCTGCCGCCGCGGCAGCCGCGCTGTTGGCTTGCTGGAAACATGGCTCCTGACGAAGCACTGATCATGGAAATGCCGGTGAAAATGGCCCAGGGATTCACGCGGGAATTCTCTCAGGATCTGGCGCAGGAATTCGATGTGTTCCTGACGCCCGTGTCGCGCCCGGAGCTGGGCGAGATCCGCATCGACGAAGACCTGTTCGCCGTCGGACGCAGCGAACTGCCGTTCGCCGCCTACCCGGAAGACCTGGCCGCACCGCTGTCGCGCCGGCATGCGCGCATCTTCGCCGAGCATGGTGCGGTCTATGTGGCGGATCTCGGCAGCAAGAACGGCACGCGCGTGAACGGCGCGGCGGTGGCGCGCCAGCCGGCGCAGCTCAGCGATGGCGACGAGGTGGCCTTCGGGCCGGCGCTGTCGTTCCGGGTCCGGCTGTCGCCGCGCGCGGCGCAGCCCGAGCCGCCGCGGGTAGCGGTGACGCTGGTGCCCGAGCGCGGCGATGTCGGGCTGCAGCCGCTGCACGTGGACGGCTTCCCCTACCTGATCAGCAAGGCCGACGATGCCTTCGCGCGCTACCGCGACAGCTATCCGCAGCAGGTCAACTACCTGTCGCGGCGCCACGCGCACGTGTACCTCAAGGGTGGCGTGCCATTCGTTGAGGACCTGGGCAGCACCAACGGCACCTTCGTCAATGGCAAGCGCCTGGCTGACCACGGCGTGCCGCTGGACGACGGCGACCTGATCGCCTTTGGCGGCAACCACTTTGTCTACAAGGTGCAGGTCCAGCACACCGGCGACGGCGATGCCACCGCGACGCATTCGATGCTGCAGCCTGTCGCTGCGCCGGACACGCCGCCCGCGTCCCAGGCTTCGCCCGTGCGCGACGAGGATGACCGCACCACCTTTGTCGGTGCCGCCGATTCCTTCCTCGACATCTTCTGCGTCGACTATGCCGCGCAGCAAGACGACGAGGTCAACGCCGAGGCCGAGGCACAGGCCGCGGCGGCCACGGCCGCGCACGACGGCGCGCAGGCACGCCGCAAGCGCGGGCGTGCCGCGCTGCTGCTGGCCGAAGGTGCCAGGCAGTTCGGCCTGAACGATTCCGTACGCACGCGGCGCGCGGCGCGATGGGGCGGCGCGTTGCTGTTGCTCGCGCTGCTGGCGGGGGCGGCCGTGTACTGGCGCGGTGCGCCGGAGCGCGAAGTGCAGGCGCTGTTTGCCGCAGGCGATCACGCGCGCGCGGCGCAGGCCGCCGACGACTACCTGGCGCGCCATCCCGGCGATGGCCAGGTGCAGGCCATCGGCACCGAGGCACTGATGCGTGCTGACGTGCCCGCTTTCGCCGCCAGGCTGAAGGCCGGTGATTTCAGCGGCGCCGATGCCGTGCTGGCCCGGATGCACAAGCTCAGCGCGCACAATGCCGATGCGCGGCCGCTGGTGGCGGAACTCGACTGGATCGGCCGCCTCGAACGCTTCACCGCGCAGCGCGGCGCCGACGCGCCGATCCGCCTCTACACCGACGAGGCGCCGATCCGGCAACTGCTGGCGTACTGGAACCAGGACACCACCGCGCACCAGCGCGCGCTCGGGCGCATCGCGGCCGATGTGCCGGCGTTCCGCGATCTCTATGCCGATGCGCTCAGCGACGTGCGCCGCCTGCAGAACGACGCCTCGGTCTACCTGGCTGCGATCGACCGGCTGAACGCCACCATTGCTGCCGAACTCGGCCGCGACCGCCCGGAGGCGTTGCAGCCGGTCATTGCCGAGTACCGCGAGAAGTATCCGCGCCTGGCCGGGCTTGACCGCGTGCAGTCAGACCTGGACCGCTACACCGCGCTGGTGCAGGCACTGCGCGCGCGCCGGCCCGGGCCGCTGGTGGCGCGCCTTGCCGACAGCCGCTTCGCCACGCCGCCGTTCCAGGCGCAGTTCAACCAACTGGCCGCGCGCCTGCCGCCGCCGGAGATGGTGCGCCAGTACGCCGGTGCGGCCAAGGCGTGGCAGCAGGGTGACAGCGCCGCTGCGCTCGCGGGAATCAAGCAGATCAGCGGCGGCCCCTGGGCCGAAGACCTGGCGCGCGACCTGTCGCACAAGCAGAAGGTGGCGGCGCAGTACGCCGAGCTGCAGTCCGCGCGCGGCAGCAAGGGCTATGAGGACCGGCTGCTGGGCTTCTACGCCATGCTCGATGCCGCCGATGACGGCCACTTCGCCAAGGCGGTCGAGGCCGACGTCAACGGCGTGCGCGACAGTGCCCTGCGGCGCGCGCGGGAACTGATGGGCAGCGCCGTTGCCGCATGGAAGCAATACCGCAGCAATGGCGTGATCGGCAGCGAGCAGCGGCTCGAGCCAGGCATCTCGCCCAAGTTCCGCGCGCAGGCCCGGTTGCTGTCGCAGGCACAGGATGACGCGCGCCAGGGCATGCGCATCTTCACGCAACTGCGCGCGGGCGAAAGCGCCGACCTGGCGCAACTCGCCAAGATCGAGGAAGAGATCCGCGCCGAGGCCGACCAGCAGCGGCACGCGCTGCGCGAGCTGCGCACCGTGCTCGATCCCGCCGTGCTCAAGACCAAGCTGGAACTGATCGGCGGTGAAGACACCGGCAAGGCGCCGGAGCCGGCCGCGGCTGCCGCGGCGCCACAGCAAGCGGGGCAGCCATGAAGGACGATGCCCGCCAGGGCGGCCTCAAGCCACTCTCCGAGGCGCTGGAAGACCACAGCGCCGAGGGCATTGGACTGCTGAGTGCCGAGCCGTCGCGCCTGGGACTGCTGACCATCGTCACGACTTTCACGCTGGTGTTGTGCGGGCTGGTGTGGTCCTTCGTCGGGCATGCCGATGTCATTGTCACGGCGCAGGGCACGCTGGCGCCGGAATCCGAGGTGCGCCGCTTCTATGCCCCGGTGGACGGCGAGCTGGCCGACCTCTACGTGGCCGAGGGGCAACCGGTGTCCAAGGACGACGTGCTGGCGCGCCTGAATGCGCGCGGCGCGATCGAGGCCGCGGCCAACGCGCTGGAAGCGCAGCTCAAGCTGGAAGACTCCGAGCGCGAATGGAAGCAGTTCCCCGACAAGAAGGCGCTGATGGAACGCCGCGCGGCGGCGCTCAAGCAGCAGATCGACGTGGCCACGCGCCAGCACGAGACCCGCATTGCCGAAGGCACCACGCGGCTTGCCGAACAGCAGCGCGCGCAGTTGCAGGAAGCGCGCAGCAACCTCGAGAACGCCCGGCGCGCGCGCGAATTCGCGCGCCAGGAGCAGGACCGCTACGCGCGCCTGCTGGCGTTGCCGGGTGGCGGTGGCGTTTCGCAGTCGCAGGTGGATGCCAAGCGCGCCGCGGCGCAGGACGCGGAGAACAATCTGCGCGTGGCCCAGTCGCGGCTGACGGAGCTGGACGCACGCCTGGGCCGCGAGCTTACCCAGGCCAGTTCCCAGCTCGAAAGCAGCGGCCAGGACCTGGCCGGGCTGCGCGTGCAGTACGACGCGGCGCTGCGCGAGATCGCCAACACCGAGGACAAGCTGCGCCTGCAGGTGCAGACCGCCCGCCTGGTGGCGGATGCGGCAGCGCGCATCCGCTTCGAGAACATCGACAAGGACAACTTCCTGCTGATCCTGGCGCCGGTGTCGGGTGTGATCACCGATGTCACCTCCACCCAGCGCGGCGACAAGGTGCAGGCCAACACGCCGCTGGGCGGCATTGCCCCCAAGGATGCGCGCCCGGTGGTGAAGATCGTCATCGCCGAGCGTGACCGCGCCTTCCTGCGCGAGGGCCTGCCGGTCAAGCTCAAGTTCAGTGCCTTCCCGTACCAGCGCTACGGGATCATCGAGGGCACGCTGGAATTCATCTCGCCCGCGACCAAGCCGGGCGGGCCCGACAAGCAGCCGGTCTATGAGGGCCGCGTGCGCCTGGCGCGCGACTACTACGCGGTGGCCGACAACAAGTATCCGTTGCGTTACGGCATGACCGCCACGGCAGAGATCGTGGTGCGCGAACGCCGCCTGATCGACCTGGGGCTTGACCCCTTCCGCGAGGTGGCCGGCTAGCGCAGCGGGGAGAGACAGGCGCAGAACATCTGGACAGCCTGGCGCGCAACCGCGCGGGCGTCAAAGGAGCCGAGAAAATGACTGGCATTGTGCGTATCGACGACGAGGTGCTTGGCTTCGAGGAGTTCGTGCGCTTGCTCAAGCTGACCGGACAGTTCGAAGGGCTGGTCGAGCAGATGGTGCGCGACAAGCTGACCGTGCACGCGGCAAAGCGGCAGGGCGTGGTGGTCACGCCGGAGGAGATCCAGGAACGCGCGGACCAGTTCCGCCGCGTGCAGGGCCTGCATCGCGCCGCAGACATGAATCACTACCTGGATGCGCTGAACATCAGCCTGGACGAATTTGAAGCCTTTATCACCGACAACCTGTACCAGGAGCGGATGATGGAGCAGGTGTGCAGCGAGGCCGCGGTGCAGGCGTACTTTGCGCTCAACTCGCCGCGCTTCGACAGCATCGAGGTCAGCCATATCGTGGTCGACAGCGAGGGCAAGGCCAAGGAGCTGATCTCGTACCTGCAGGATGATCCCGATGCCTTTGCCGAGATGGCGCGCGAGCATTCCATCGCCGACACGCGCGAGCGCGGCGGCGAGATCGGCAAGGTGTTGCGCGGTTCGCTCAAGACCGATATCGAGGCCAAGGTTTTCAATGCCGAACCGGGCGACCTGCTGGGACCGTTCCCGTCGGCTGACCGTTCCTTCTTCGAAGTCTTCCTGGTGCGCGACAAGCACCCGGCCACCCTCGACAGCGAGGTGGCGGTGGAAGTGCGCCGCCTGCTGCGCGAAGACTGGCTGATGGCCAGGGCGCAGGAACATGTCATCGAAGCCCGCTAGCGCGAGCGGCGAGCCCGCCGCCCCGCCTGCCCCGGACCGGCCGGAGGCAGGGTCGGCGCTGGCCGCCTTCCTCGCCACCGTCGAGATCCTGTCGGTGCTGACGCCGGAGGAGCTGGCACGCCTGGCGGAAGCCGCGCAGGTGCTGACCTTCGGCTTTGGCGACACCGTCTGCAATGCCGGCGAAGCGGCGCCCGGCCTGTTTATCGTCAAGTCCGGCTCGGTGCGCGTGTTCAACGAGGAGCACGGCAAGGAAATCAGCATGGGCGTGCGCAAGGCCGGCGAGGTCTTTGCCGATATCGCGCTGCTGCGCGACTACCGGCATGAGTCGTCGGTGCGCGCCTCGGGCAAGACCGAGCTGCTGATGATCCCGCGCAGCGTGGGTGAGCCCGTGGTGGCCGGCAACCCGGCGGCGCTTGCGTTTATCACCAGCTATGTCGCGATCAGTTCGGCCGGAGGCTTTGTCGCGCGGCTGTTCGACCTGCGTGGCAAGCTCGACAAGCAGGAGCTGGAGGACGCCGTGCGCAGCGTCGGCGTCAAGCGCGTGGCGGCCGGCAAGGAAATCCTGAAGCAGGACGGCCGCGAAGACCGGCGCCTGTACGTGGTGCGCCAGGGCACGGTGCGCATCGTGCGCAGCGAAGAGGGCAGCGAGTACCCGCTGGCGACGCTGGGGCAGGGCGACATCTTCGGCGAGCGTGCCTGCGTGATGCGGCAGGAGCAGCTGGCCTCGGCCATCGCCGAGACCGACGTGCGCCTGCTGGTGATTCCCGAGAAGACCGTGCAGCTGATCCTGGAGCGCAACCCGCGCCTGCGCGAGGTGCTGGAAGAGCGCATCCGCGTGCTGGACCGCGAGTTGCATCGGCAGAAGAAGCTGGCCGAACGGCGCAAGCGCCCGGTGCTGCTCGACCTGCATTCCAAGCCCGAGCTCGGTGAAAAACTGATCCGCCGCTTCGCGCTGGTGGAGCAGGCCGAGGAGATGGATTGCGGCGCGGCCTGCCTGGCGATGATCTGCCGGCACTACGGCATCCCGATGACGCTGGGCAAGCTGCGTGAACTGGCCAATGTGACCACCCAGGGCGCCACGCTGGACAGCCTGGCGCGCGCCGGCGAAGCGCTCGGCTTCACCACGCGCGGGGTGCAGTGCACGCGGGATTCGCTGATGGGCTTTGAGCTGCCCTTCATCGTGCACTGGGAGGGCTACCACTACGTGGTGGTGTACGGGATCTCGTCGCGCTGGGTGTGGGTGGCCGACCCGGCCATCGGCTTCCGCAAGATGAGCGCCGAGGAGTTCGAGCGCGGCTGGAGCGGCACCTGCCTGCTGTTCACGCCGGGCGAGAGCATGACCCAGCTGTCGGTGTCGCGCTCGCCGTGGCTGCGCTTTATCGGCTACCTGGCGCCGTACAAGAGGATCCTGGCACACCTGTTCCTGGCCACCTTCGTGATCCAGATGCTTGGGGTGGTGCCGCCGCTGATCATCCAGAACATCCTGGACGGCGTGGTGGTGCACCAGAACGTGGGGCTGCTGAACCTGCTGATCGCGGGGCTGATCATCTCCAACGTGTTCTCGCAGCTGATGTCGACGATTCGCGCGTATCTGGCCAACTTCATGGTGCGCAACATGGATTTCGCCATGATGTCGCACTTCTTCAAGCACACGCTGTCGCTGCCGCTGTCGTTCTTTGCCAAGCGCAAGACCGGGGATATCTTCGCGCGCTTCCAGGAGAACCAGACTATCCGCGCCTTCCTGACCGAGTCGACCGTGACCACGGCGCTGAACCTGCTGATGGTGTTTATCTACTTCACCATCATGTTCCTCTACAACGTCAAGCTGACGCTGCTGCTGATCGCCTTCGTGATCCCGATCGCGGCGCTGACGGTGGTGGTGACGCCCAAGGTCAAGACCTATGCGCGCGAGGTGTTCGCGGCATCGACCGATGCCAAGGCCTACCTGATGGAAACGCTGGGCGGCGCCGAGACCGTCAAGGGCATGGGCATCGAGCGCCCGGTGCGGCTGCGCTGGGAGCGCAAGTACGCCAAGGCGCTGGACGCGCAATACCGGGCGCAGGCCTTCCACATCCTGGTGGGGCTGGTGAGCCAGCTGCTCAACGCCGCCACCACCATCGCGGTGCTGTGGGTGGGCGCGACGCTGGTGCTGGAGCGCGAGCTCACCATCGGCCAGCTGATCGCCTTCAATGCCTTCATGGGCAGCGTGCTGGCGCCGCTGATGGGGCTGGTGGCATTGTGGGGCCAGCTCAACGATGCCGGCGTGGCGATGGAGCGCCTGGGCGACGTGCTCGACCTCGAGCCCGAGCAGAAGCCGCAGGACGTGCTGTCGCGCGTGATGCTGCCCGACCTGCAGGGCGAGATCGTGATGAAAGACCTGTACTTCCGCTACGGCGGCGAAGACACGCCCTATGTGCTGGAGAACATCAGCTTTGCCATCCGCCCCGGCGAGATGGTGGCCATTGTCGGGCGCAGCGGCTCCGGCAAGACCACGCTGGCCAAGCTGCTGGTGGGCTTCTACAAGCCTACCGAGGGCTCGATGACAGTGGACGGCTATGACCTGAACGTGATCGACGCGGCGTTTTACCGCGCGCAGGTGGGCTACGTGATGCAGTCCAACCTGCTGTTCTCGGGCACCATCGCCGAGAACATCGCCTGCGGCGACGACAGCCCGGACCGGCGCCGTATCGAGGAGGTGGCGCGCATGGCCGATGCCCATGCCTTTATCAGCAAGCTGCCGCTGGGCTACGAGCAGGTGGTGGGCGAGCGCGGCATCGGGCTTTCCGGCGGGCAGATCCAGCGCCTGTGCATCGCTCGCGCGCTGTACCACGACCCGCGCCTGCTAGTGTTCGACGAGGCCACCTCGGCGCTCGACACGCAGTCAGAGAGCAACATCCTGGCGAACATGCAGGAGATCCTGCGCGGGCGCACCGCGGTCATCATCGCGCACCGGCTCAGCACCATCATGCAGGCCGACAAGATCCTGGTGCTGTATGAGGGCGCCATCGTCGAGCAGGGCCGGCATGAGGAGCTGATCGAGCGCAAGGGCATGTACTTCCAACTGGTGCAGAAGCAACTGAGTGCCGCATGAAGCTATACAACCAGGGTGCCACCCCCGCCTCGGCCACCTCGCCGGTGTCGTTCGCCGGCCTGATCGAGAAGATCGAGATCCTGCGTTCCACGCTGCGCTGGTCGTCGCGGCTTGACCGGCCGGAGATCGAGAAGCTGCTCAAGCAGGCCACCACGCTGCGCGACGAGGTGATGGGGCTGTCGCACAAGGAGCGCTTCGTGCAGGCGGCATCGGCCGAGGCCGCCCCGCCGCAGGAAGAAGTCGAGCGCATGCCGCGCGCGCGCCGGCAGGCACTGGTTGAGCGCAGCTTTATTTTCGAAGGGACCTTCGGCGACAACCCCAAGTTGCTGGAGGCACTGGAGATTGCCGAGAAGGCGGCGCCGACCGACCTGCCGGTGCTGATCGATGGCGAGAGCGGCACCGGCAAGGAGCTGATGGCCAAGGTGATCCATGCCAATGGCTCACGCACCGACAAGCCGTTTATCTCGGTCAACTGCGGCGCCATCCCCGACAGCCTGCTTGAATCCGAGCTGTTCGGCCACAAGAAGGGCGCCTTCACCGGCGCCAGCAACGACCGCCGCGGCAAGTTCGAGAGCGCGCATACCGGCACCATCTTCCTGGACGAGATCGGCGAGCTGCCGCTGACCGGGCAGGTCAAGCTGCTGCGCGTGCTGGAGGCGCACGAGATCCAGCGCGTGGGCTCGGACGAGGCGATCTCGGTCGATACGCGCATCGTCGCGGCGACCAACAAGGACCTGCGCCGCATGAGCCAGGCCGGCACCTTCCGCGAAGACCTGTTCTACCGCCTGAGCGTGATCCACGTCAGCCTGCCGTCGCTGCGCGAGCGGCGCGACGAGATCCCGCTGCTGGTTTCGTACTTCAGTGACGAGGCCGCCGGCATGCTCAAGCGCCGGCCACTCAAGCTGACGCCGCGGCTGCGCGACTTCCTGCTGCACTACGACTACCCGGGCAATATCCGCGAACTGCGCAACCTGATGTACCGGCTGAGCTGCCTGGCCGGCGACACCGCCGACCTGGCCCACCTGCCGCAGGACATCCGCCCCAGGCCCGCCGCGCTGGCGGTGGTGGGCAATGGCCCCGCGGCTGCCGACATCGCCATGGCGACGTCCCTCAGCGAAGCCAAGCGCGCCGCCAGCGACGAGGCCGAGCGGGCCTTCCTCGAACGGGGCTTGCAGGAAGTCGGCGGCACCGTCGCCGAACTGGCGCGGCGCTTCGACATGAACCGCTCGCACCTGCAGATGCTGCTGAAGAAGCACGGCATCCACTCTAAGGATTTCCGCGCCAACCGGCAGGCCGAAGGCGGCAAAGGGTAGGGCGGCGAGGCTGCCGGCGGTCGTGCCTTCAGGCGTCCAGCTCGGGATTGACCAGGGTCTTGTCAGAGCCGTAGGGGTCCGCCGCACGCAGCACCACCACCGACACGTTGTCGCGGCCGCCGGCATCGAGCGCCATCTGCACCAGCGTCGGCGCGGCCTGCGCAACGTCCTGCTGCGCCAGCACCGCCGCGATGTCGTCATCGTCGACCTCGTTGCTCAGGCCATCGCTGCACAGCAGGTAGACGTCGCCATCGGCGACCTCGGTCAGCAGCTGCTCCGGCGCCAGCGTCGGGGCCGCGCCGACGGCGCGTGTGATGGTGTTCTGCGCGGGATGGTGGCGCGCTTCTTCCGGGGTGATCAGCCCGCGCGCCAGCAGGCGCTCGACCTGGTTGTGGTCGCGCGTGAGGCGCGCGAACTGGCCGCCGCGCAGCCGGTACAGGCGGCTGTCGCCAGCCCACACGCAGGCGCAACGGCGATCGCCCGCCAGCATCACCACCACCGTGCTGCCGATGCAGCGCACGCCCAGGCGTGCCGCTTCATCGACCAGCGCCAGGTTCACGCCCTGCAGCGCCGCGCGCGTGGCGTCGACCCGGTCTTCCAGCCGGGGCTGCGGCGGCAGCGTGGCCAGCGCCTGGACCACCGCCTGGCTGGCGAAGTCCCCCACGGCATGGCCGCCCATGCCGTCGGCCACCGCCCACAGGTCCTGGCCGGGCAGGTCCAGGCAAGCGTCCTCGTTGCGCTCGCGCACGCGCCCGACGTCCGTGCATGCGGCCGAGGTCCACTGGAAGTGCGAGTCGAAACCCAATCTTGTCTCCGGTCCGCGTCAAGCCCCGGACCAGCCGGGGCACTGCCACGGCGGCGCTGGCGCTCAGATCAGCATCAGATCAGCCTGCCGTCGTTCCTCGCGCCCTGGTCGCCCTGGACATT
Source organism: Cupriavidus sp. FW306-01-F10A (assembly GCF_058782785.1). NCBI lineage: Bacteria > Pseudomonadati > Pseudomonadota > Betaproteobacteria > Burkholderiales > Burkholderiaceae > Cupriavidus > Cupriavidus sp. FW306-01-F10A. Next base: position 46,129 of record NZ_JBYSYA010000030.1, on the reverse strand, counting down.
GATGTTGGCGTTTGGCGCGTTGTTGCGGATATCAATGTTCTGGAACTGGTTGTTCATCTGATCAGCATAGAAGCTGTAGTTGATCTCGTAAAAGTTGATCACCGTCCCGAGCGGCAGCGGAGACGAGGGCACGAACGGGCGGATCCACCCGAACACCCACTGCCCGCCGGCGCCGCGCACGCGGGCCATGGCGGCGGAAGCAAGTTCGCGGCAGCTGGCGAGGTCGTTGATTGCAAGGGTGGCCATGTTCGGTCTCCGGTGGATGTGGCGTGGCGCCGGGGGCGGTACCGGTATTGAGCAAGGCGCGTGCCACAGCATGGGTGTGGCAGTAGGTCGACTGGAAACCCAAGGCCGGCGCGGGCTGCAGGGCGGGGCGGGGACAATGTGGCGCACCCCGGCAGTCCAGCCACGTTGGCCTTGACCCGACACCCGGCCAGCCAGTGTCGGGATGGACCCACCACAGCGCAAGCATCGCGCGATCCCTGCCGCCAGCCCGCCCAGGCCTCGCGGCGCGCGGCGAATGGTGGCTGCCAGCCAACAGAGTTGCCGCCACGCGGTTGGCTGCCATCCGACACTCGATCCCCTCCAAAACCCCCGGATTTCCGCCAAACCGTTGTCGGGCCGGGCCTCCCTGGTATTGGCATGGTTGATGCGGTTGGTCTGGCACGAAGCAGCAATGCCTGCAGCAACCAGACACACCGAGGCCAGCCATGAACATCCAGGAAGTACAAGAACGCGCTACCGGCAGCGACGATCGTTTCGCCGACCCGCTGCCGCTCGGCGCCCACCTGGTCACCGAACGCCACGGCTACGCCCATCATGGGATCTACGCCGGCTCCGGCCGCGTCATCCACTACGCCGGTTTCTCCCGCTCGCTGCAGGCCGCGCCGGTTGAAGAAACTACCCTCGAAGCCTTCGCCGCCGGATTCGGCATCGCCGTCAAGCCGGAACCCTGCGCCCACTTCGCCGGCCGCCAGGCCGTCGAACGCGCCCGTTCCCGTGTGGGCGAAAACGCCTACCACTTGCTGACCAACAACTGTGAGCATTTCTGCTCCTGGTGCCTGTCCGGCGAAAGCCGCAGCGAACAGGTGGAAACATGCATGCGCCGCCCGCGCGCCGCGCTGCACATCGGCTGGCTGCTGCTGGGCGCGCTGCTGCAAGCCCAACTGGGCGGCCTGAACCTGGACCTCGCCTGAACCGCGCGGCCATCACCGAATCAAGGAGCCTGCCATGTCCGGACTGATCGACTGGGAACTGCGCTGCAACCTGCGCGGACAAGCCTGCCACCGCAGCTGCGCCACTGCCGCCGCCAACTGCGCCCGCGGCCGCCATCGGCCGGGGCGCCGCGCCCTGCGCCATGCCGGCCGGCCGACGCGCCTGCCGTCGTCCGGCCGCCTTGCCGGGCGAGGCCGCCGGGACGGGTTTGCCACTGCTGGCGAGCCGGGCCGGTGCGGATTTTGATATACTCCGGGCCGTCTCCAGGATCACCGCGCCCGCGGTTCCCGATCCTGACAGTCCTGTCCCTCGCCGTAGTTCAATGGATAGAACGAGCGCCTCCTAAGCGCTAGATACAGGTTCGATTCCTGTCGGCGGGACCAGTCCACAGTACCTTCTGCTGTGGTTCTCAGCAGTGCTTCCTCCCCAGCTCAATCCAGACATTCCCAGGAATTTCAGTCCAAGAGGATGGCGCCAGCCTCGCCGTCGAGGGTCTGGATTGACAGGTGCTTCATGCTACGATCCTCCAAACTCCGGAGCGCTCGCCATGGAACTGAAATACAAAGGCCGAGAGATCTCGATCCAGGCCAAAAAGGACGCGAGCGGCCAGTGGGACTGGTCGTATGGCATCCGCGGTCACGGACACCGGCACAACACCGGGGCGCTTGCTCCCACGGAATCGGTCGCGATTGATAACGCCTATGCGTCCGCGAAACGGGAGATTGACCAGGCCACTTCAGGCGACGCCAACGACTGACACTTCCTGAACGCCACTAGTGGAGAAAGACATGGATCTCCAAGGGTTCACGTATTACCGCGACCACTGGTATGAAGCTTCGGCAACGTCCCGTGGCGTTGGCGGCCCCTGGCAAGGTGAGGTGACCATCTGCGCGAAAGCGGCGGATGGAGCGCCGCTCAAGGTCTTCGATCACTATCTTGTTCCGGGCCAGTTCTTCAGCGAAGGCGAGGCATGGCAGCATGCCTCGGACTGGGCCAGGAAGCAGATCGATGCGCGCTTTGGCTAGCACGCGCGCTAGTCGCGCCGCGCCAGGGCTTATGCCGCGCTGCATTCGGCGATCAGCACGTTCGCGGGAATCTTCAGGTCACGGTGCAGCCGCCGGATCATGGCCAGACTCAGGGCGCGCTTGCCATTCAGCACTTCATATACGCGATTGAGGTTACCCAGGTACGGTTGCATGTCACGTGGCGTGAGGCCAGCTTGTTCCATGCGAAAGCGGATCGCGGCGATCGGATCCGGCAGGTCCATCGGAAAGTGCCCGGCTTCATACCGTTCCACCAGCATTGAGAGGATTTCCAGCTTGTCGCCCTCAGGCGTGTCGGGCGCCGGGTCTGCATCGACCAGGGCGGAGACCGCGGCCAGCGCTTCCTGGTAGTCGGCTTCAGTGTGCAGGGGGCGGATATCCATGGTGATCGCTCCATTTCCACGGTGGCGGCGTCAATGCGGTCATAGTCGAGATGGGTGCCGATGAACTTCACGTAGACGACGCCCAACCGGTATGCGACAGCGACGATAAGCCGGTACTTGTTCCCGCCGAGATTGAAGACCACGCGGTTGTTGCCAACGAAGCTGGCACTGGCGTAGCGCGCCTTGATGTCCCTGGGCGCGGTCCAGGCCGCGCAGCGGGCTTCTTCATGCCAGGCAAGCAGCGGTTGCCTGGCTTCGGGGTGGAACTTGCTGAACTGAAGCAAAGACCTCTTCGCTATGATTCGCATATGGGCAATGCTAGTCCCAAAATGGGACTGCGGCAAGAGTGGATGAGGGGTCAGCCACTGCCGAGCATACCTACGATCAATGCGCGCTAGTCTTCGAAAACAGCTGAATGACGGCGACGCCGGTAATAATCAGACCAATCCCGGCGCAAGCCGCCAGGTCCGGCACCTGCCGGTACAGCACCACCGCGATCAGTGACACCAGTACGATCCCGGCCCCGCTCCAGATCGCATAGGCAATTCCCACCGGCACTGTCCGCATCACCAGCATCAGCAAATAGAACGCCGCCACATAGCCGGTCACGACCAGCACGCTGGGGACCAGCCGCGTAAAGCCCTGCGACGCCTTCAGGCTGCTGGTGGCGATGACTTCGGCGACGATGGCGAGGGCGAGGAGCAGGTATCCGTTCATGGGAGTACAAGTGGGTTGGCCGAAACGGGCCGAAGCCGGCATCTTAGCGCTCCCGCATGTTGCGCCAAAGCCGCGTCCCTCCGTTGCGGTGGTTGTGCAAAGCGGTGATGGAGGATTGAATGTGGCTATAACGACGAAAGCAAGCGGGCGCATGGCCGGCCCGCGGCACAAGTCCTATAAGGCAGTCGCGGTAGTTGGCCCGACCAAGCCGGCACGAACCCAACGATGCCGGCGGCGGGCATGGGTAAGGGGAGCGGTATGCATCACAATGGCATCGACGGCACGTCCGCCGGGACGTCTTCGCAGCCCGGGGACGGGGAGCCCGCGCCGGACGCGAATCCGTGGCAGGACACCATCGCCGCGGCGGACCAAGCACTGGAAGAGGCTTCGCGCATCCAACGCGGCGTGCAGCACAACCTGAAACTGTTGCAGGAGGTGCGGTCGCTGCGCGAAGAGCTGCGCAAGGCCCATGCGGAGGTCGATCGCTACCGGGCCATGCATGCCCGGGTGGTGGTCAGCATGCGTCAGCTGGACGAAGACCATGTGGGGGAAATGAGCCGGCTCCAGGCGGCGAACGAGATGCTGCAGGTGCGCCATCGCGTCTACAAGCTGATGGCCGAGCACTACGCGCGCGCGGCGTTGAACCTGGATCCGGAAACCTTCGCGGCCCACCGCGACCGCGTGCTGCAGCATGTCTTGTTCCAGCGCCGCAGGGGCGCATCGTCCGACGATATCGGCTACGCGGACGTGGCTTTCCTGATGCTCTAGCGGCGATGCTCAGGCGGCGCGCCGGCGCAGCACGTGGAACGCCAGCAGGCCGCCCACCACGCCCCAGAACGCAGAGCCGACACCCGCCAGGGTCATGCCGGACGCCGTGATCATGAAGGTCAGCAGCGCGGCTTCGCGCTCGGCCGGGATTTGCATGGCCACGGTCAGGCCGTTGGCGATCGAGCCCATCAGCGCGAACGCGGTCACGCCCACCACCAGCGCTTGCGGAAAGGCCGCAAACAGCGCCGCGATGCTGGCCGCCAGCGTGCCCGCGACCAGGTAGCCCACGCCGCAGACCACGGCCGCGGTATAGCGGCGGTTGCGGTCGGGGTCGGCCTGCGGGCCGGTGCAGATGGCGGCAGTGATCGCCGCCAGGTTGACGCCGTGCGAGCCGAACGGCGCCAGCACGGCCGAGGTCAGGCCGGTGAGCGAGATCAGGCGCGAGGCCGGCACGTGGTAGCCGTCGGCTTGCAGCACGGCCAGCCCGGGGATGTTCTGCGAGGCCAGCGCCACGATGAACAGCGGGACCGCCATGCTGACCAAGGCCGACAGCGAGAAGGCCGGCGTGGTCCACACCGGCACCGCCAATGCCAGCCGCACCCCCGAGAAATCGAGCTGGCCGAGCGCGCCGGCGACTACCGCCCCGGTCAGCAGCACCCCTGGCACCGCATAGGCCGGCCACAGGCGCCGCCCGAGCAGGTAGGCGGCGAACATCGCCAGCAGCAGCACGGTCTGGTGCTGCGCCTGCACGAACACATCCACGCTGATGCGGAACAGGATGCCGGCCAGCAGGGCTGACGCGATGCTGGCGGGCAGGGCGCGCATCAGCTTGTCAAACCAGCCGGTCATGCCGGCCGCGGCCATCATCAGCCCGGCCAGCAGGAAGGCGCCGATGGCTTCCGCGTAGGGCACGCCGGGCAGGCTGGCGATCAGCAGCGCCGCGCCGGGCGTGGACCAGGCCACCACGATCGGCACGCGCAGCGCCAACGACAGGCCGATGGTGGTGATTCCCATGCCCATCGACAGCGCCCAGATCCAGGACGAAATCTGGGCATCGGTCAGGTGGGCGGCGTGGCCGGCCTGGATCATCAGCACCAGCGAACTGGTATAGCCGGTGAGCGTGGCGACCAGCCCGGCGACCAGCGCGGACACGGACAGGTCGGACAATTTCAGTGAAGCGGTGGTCATGAGGGTGGCAGCAGGCCATTGGCACGGCCGACATCTTCGCATGAGTGCCTTGGCCGTACCAATTTGCCGCGGCGGCGTCCAGAAATCGCGGTTGACGGGGCTTTCCCTTACGGACTTTTCCGACTGGAGCGGGCAGGGGGGCGTTGTTATGCTGGCTTCGTGCCTTGCGAGCAGGGCACCGAGGAGAGACTCTTGGGCCCGCAGTGCGCGGGCCCTTCTTTTTTGGGGCCAGCCTTGGCCCGGCCCCGGTCGTCTACAATGCGGGCTGCCGTGCCACGCCAGCCCTGGCTGCCAGGCCGTCCCTCCTTTCTCTCGTCGTCTCGTCTTTCTCCCATGGCCCTGTTTTCCATTACCGACGCCCAGCTTGCCTTCGGGCACGTGGCCCTGCTCGATCACACCGACTTTTCGCTGGAGGCCGGCGAGCGCGTGGGTTTGATCGGGCGCAACGGTTCGGGCAAGTCCTCGCTGCTGAAGATCGTGGCGGGGCTGTCGGCGCCCGACGATGGGCTGATCGCGCGCCAGAGCGGCGTGACCAGCGCCTACGTGCCGCAGGAGCCGCAGTTCGAGGCGGGCATCACCGTGTTCGACGCCGTCTCGCAGGGCATGGGCGATGCGCACGACTTGCTGGTGCGCTACGAGGCCGCCGCCGACCGCGTCGCCGAGAACCACGACGACGAAGCCGCGCTGGCCGAATTGCACCGGCTGCAGTCCGAGTTGGACGCCGCCGATGCCTGGCAGCTGCGCACCCGCGTGGAAACCACGCTGGCGCGCCTGGGGCTGGATTCGCACACGCGCGTCGAGGCACTGTCCGGTGGCCTGCAGAAACGCGTGGCGCTGGCGCAGGCGCTGGTGGCCGAGCCCGACATCCTGCTGCTGGACGAGCCCACCAACCACCTCGACGTGGAAGCGATCCGCTGGCTGGAAGACCTGCTGCTGGGCTTCCGCGGCAGCGTGCTGCTGATCACCCACGACCGCGCCTTCCTCGACCGCGTCGCCACCCGCATCATCGAACTGGACCGCGGCCGGCTGGTGTCCTTCCCCGGCAACTTCGCCGCCTACCAGGCGCGCAAGGAAGAGATGCTGGCGGCGGAGCAGGTCGAGCAGGCCAAGTTCGACAAGCTGCTGGCGCAGGAAGAGGTGTGGATCCGCAAGGGGGTGGAGGCGCGCCGCACGCGCAGCGTGTCGCGCATCCAGCGCCTGGTGGCGATGCGCAACGAGCGCGCCGCGCGCCGTGAAGTCCAGGGCAACGTCAAGCTGGAGGTGTCGCAGGCCGACCGCTCCGGCAAGATCGTGGCCGAGCTGACCGACGTCAGCAAGGCCTATGGCGACAAAGTGGTGGTGCGCGACTTCACCGCCACCATCATGCGAGGCGACAAGGTCGGCCTGATCGGCCCCAACGGCGCCGGCAAGACCACGCTGCTGCGGCTGATCCTGGGCGAACTGGCGCCGGACAGCGGCACCGTGCGCAACGGCAGCAACCTGCAGGTGGCGTATTTCGACCAGATGCGCACCGCGCTGGATCTGGAGCGCTCGCTGGCCGACACCATCAGCCCGGGCAGCGACTGGGTCGAGGTCAACGGCCAGCGCAAGCATGTGATGAGCTACCTGGGCGACTTCCTGTTCGCGCCGGAGCGCGCGCGTTCGCCGGTCAAGTCGCTGTCAGGCGGCGAGCGCAACCGGCTGCTGCTGGCGCGCCTGTTTGCGCGCCCGGCCAATGTGCTGGTGCTGGACGAGCCGACCAACGATCTCGACATCGATACGCTGGAACTGCTGGAAGAACTGCTGCAGGACTATGGCGGCACCGTGTTCCTGGTCTCGCACGACCGCGCCTTCCTGGACAACGTGGTGACCTCGACCCTGGCCGCCGAGGGCGGTGGCGTGTGGCGCGAATCGGTGGGCGGGTATTCCGACTGGGTCGAGCAGTCGGCCCGCAGCGCGGCGCTGCAGGCGGCGCGCAAGCCGGAGCAGAAGGCGGCAGAGCCGGCAAAGGGCAAAGATTCGCGCGAGGCGCGCGGCGCCAATCGTACGGTCAAGCTGTCGTACAAGGAGCAGCGCGAACTGGACGGCCTGCCGGAGCGCATTGCCGCGCTGGAAACCGAGCAGAAGACGATCTCGGCGCAGCTCGCGGACGGCTCGCTCTATGTCAGCGATGCGCCCAAGGCCGCGCAGCTGGGCACGCGGCACGATGAGATCGAGATGGAACTGCTGGAAGCGCTGGAGCGCTGGGAAGTGCTGGAGGCGAAGTCGAAGGGCGAGGGGGCCTGAGGGTCAGGCAAGCCGGCCCTCACCCGCACCACGCCAGCACCATATTGGTCAGGTCGACCATGAACCCCGGCCGCAGGTAACCCACGAACCCAAGCGCCAGCACCCCGGCCAGCACCGCCAGCCCGGCTGCCTTCATCACGCGCGCCTGGGTCGTGCTCATCATGCCGCCGCCGGCTGCACGCGCACCAGCGCCTGCTCGCGGATCGGCAGGTTCACCAGCGCGGCCACCACGCCCAGCGCGATCGCGATCAGCCACACCGTGTTGTAGCCGCCGGTACGGTCGTAGAGGAAGCCGCCCAGCCAGGCCCCCAGGAAACTGCCGATCTGGTGCGAGAAGAACACCACGCCCGACAGCATCGACAGGTATTTCACGCCGAACACCTGGGCGATGATGCCGTTGGTCAGCGGCACCGTGGACAGCCACAGGAAGCCCATGACCGCCGCGAACACCCAGGTGCTGGCCACCGTCAGCGGCAGCAGCAGGTAGCCGGCGATCACCACCGAACGCGTCACGTAGATGGCGGACAGCAGGTAGCGCTTGGGCAGGCGCTGCCCCAGCGCGCCGGCGGTATAGGTGCCGAATACATTGAACAGCCCGATCAGCGCCAGCGCCACGACGGCGACTTTCGGGTCAGTCAGGCCCTGGTCCTTCAGGTAGGGCGCCAGGTGCACGCCGATAAACACCACCTGGAAGCCGCATACGAAGTATCCCAGTGTCAGCAGCTGGAAGTTGCGGTTGCCGAAGGCTTCATGCACGGCCTGGCCGATGGTCTGGTGGTGGCCGCCGGTGTGGGCCGCTTCGCGCGGCTCGCGCAGCGTCAGCGCCAGCGGCAGCATCACGCAGGCCATCAGCGCCATTACATAGAGGGCGTTCTGCCAGCCCAGCCCGGAGATCAGGCCCTGTTCCACCGGGATCATCAGGAACTGGCCGAAGGAGCCGGCCGCGGCGGCGATGCCCATGGCCCAGACCCGCTTCTCGGGGCTGGCCACGCGGCCGATCACGCCGTAGACGATGCTGTAGGTGGTGCCGGACTGGGCGATGCCGATCATCACGCCGGCACCGGTGGCAAAGGCGGTGCCGCTGGTGGCCAGCGCCATCACCACCAGCCCGGCCACGTACAGCCCCACGCCGACCAGCATGATGCGCAGCGCGCCGAACTTGTCGGCCAGCGCCCCGGCAAAGGGCTGGCTGGCGCCCCACATCAGGTTCTGCAGCGCCAGCGCGAAGGCGAAGGTCTCGCGGTTCCAGCCATGGGCCTGGGTGATCGGCAGGTTGAACAGGCCGAAGCCGTGCCGGATGCCCATTGAAAGGGTCACGAGCAGCCCACCGCACACAAGTACGGTGGTCAGGGAGAGTTGTCGGTTCTGCATGTCTTGGCTCGATGTGCGGCAGTCCCGCCGGGTAAGCGCGGTGCCGACAGGGATTGTGTGTGCTTGTTGTTGCCCGTGCCGGGACGGCAATCGGGCTTGCCGGGGCCGGGTGCTGGCGAGTTTACTCCGGCTCGGGAAAACGCGTACGGCGCTGCCCGCGCTGCCGGCGCCCTGGCAAAAAGTGGCGGCGGCCCGGCAAACCGGCGCCAGCGCGGGTCGGCAGGCCAAGCGCTTTTTTGGCGGGATTGCCGTCGCCCGCTTCCATTACAATGCAGTGCCCGGTGCCCCGGCGCGTGCACAGTTGTGCGCCTCATGGCAGCCGGGACCATCACTTTCGTAGCGACTCCATGGCGAGCAAAACCAGTCAGTACAGCGAATCTTCCATCCGGGTCCTGAAGGGCCTGGAGCCGGTCAAGCAGCGTCCCGGCATGTACACCCGGACCGACAACCCCCTGCATATCGTGCAGGAGGTGATCGACAACGCCTCGGACGAGGCCCTCGGCGGCCACGGCTCCGAGATCCTGGTGACCCTGCATCGCGACGGCAGCCTCAGCGTGGAGGACGACGGCCGCGGCATCCCGGTGGGCATCCACCCGGAAGAAGGCGTGCCGGTGGTCGAGATCGTCTTCACCCGGCTGCACGCCGGCGGCAAGTTCGACAAGGGCAAGGGCGGCGCCTATGCCTTCTCGGGCGGCCTGCACGGCGTGGGCGTGTCGGTGACCAATGCCTTGTCGACGCAGCTGGACGTGACCGTGTGGCGCGACAGCATGTGCTCGACGCTGACCTTCTCCGGCGGCGACGTGACCGTGCCGCTGGCCTCGCGCAAGATCGAGCGGGGCGAGAAGAAGAGCGGCACCCGCGTGCAGGTGTGGCCGGACGCCAGGTATTTCGACTCGGCCGCGATCCCGCTGGCCGAGCTGCAGCGCCTGCTGCGCAGCAAGGCGGTGCTGCTGCCGGGCGTCAAGGTCACGCTGGTGACCGAGAAGACCGGCGAGCGCCAGACCTGGCAGTACGACCAGGGCCTGAAGGGCTACCTGGTCGAGGCGCTGGCGCAGGGCAGCGGCGCGGAATTGGTGATCCCGATGTTCGAGGGCGAGCACTTCGCCGACCCCGACGCCAATCCCGGCGAAGAAGGCTTTGCCGACGGCGAAGGCGCCTCCTGGGTGGTGGCATGGACCGAAGACGGCGCGCCGGTACGCGAGTCCTACGTCAACCTGATCCCGACGCCGGCCGGCGGCACGCATGAATCCGGCCTGCGCGAAGGGCTGTTCCAGGCGGTCAAGAGCTTTATCGAGATGCACGCGCTGCAGCCCAAGGGCGTCAAGCTGATGAGCGAAGACGTGTTTGCGCGCGCCTCGTTCGTGCTCTCGGCCAAGGTGCTGGATCCGCAGTTCCAGGGCCAGATCAAGGAACGCCTGAACAGCCGCGACGCGGTGCGGCTGGTCTCCACCTTCAGCCGCCCGGCGCTGGAGCTGTGGCTGAATCACCATGTCGAGTACGGCAAGAAGCTGGCCGAGCTGGTGATCCGCCAAGCCCAGGCGCGCACGCGCGCGGCGCAGAAGGTCGAGAAGAAAAAAGGCTCCGGCGTGGCGGTGCTGCCCGGCAAGCTGACCGATTGCGAGTCCACCGACGTGACCCGCAACGAACTGTTCCTGGTCGAGGGCGACTCGGCCGGCGGCTCGGCCAAGATGGGCCGCGACAAGGAGTTCCAGGCCATCCTGCCGCTGCGCGGCAAGGTGCTCAATACCTGGGAGACCGAGCGCGACCGCCTCTTTGCCAACAACGAAGTGCACGACATCGCGGTGGCGATCGGCGTGGACCCGCACGGCGCCAACGACGAGCCCGACCTGTCCAACCTGCGCTACGGCAAGATCTGCATCCTGTCCGACGCGGATGTGGACGGCGCGCATATCCAGGTGCTGCTGCTGACGTTGTTCTTCCGCCACTTCCCCAAGCTGATCGAGACCGGCAACGTCTGTGTGGCGCGTCCGCCGCTGTTCCGCGTCGATGCGCCCGCGCGCGGCAAGAAGCCGGCGCAGAAGCTGTACGCGCTGGATGAAGGCGAGCTGCTGGCCATCCAGGACAAGCTGCTCAAGGACGGCGTCAAGGAAAACTCGTGGCAGATTTCCCGCTTCAAGGGCCTGGGCGAAATGAGCGCCGAGCAGCTCTGGGAAACCACCATGAACCCCGACACGCGGCGCTTGCTGCCCGTGTCGCTGGGCGAATACGACCTGCCGCAGACCGTCGAGATGATGAATATGCTGATGGGCAAGGGCGAGGCCGCACAGCGCCGCAGCTGGCTGGAAGAGAAGGGCAACGAGGTCGAGGCCGATATCTGAGCGATACCTGAGCGGAAAGCGGCGGCCGGTGATTGGGTAGATAATCCCCCAGTCTGCCTGGCCGTCATTCCCGACGGCCGCCAACGGACAGTAATCTGGAACGCACGATGACGACGAGAACTCCCGGCAAACCATGGCGCAAGGCGGCGGCAGCCGTCGTGGCGCTGGCCGGGCTCGCCTTCGTGCCGGCGGCGCATGCCGAGCTGTGGGGCTTTATCGATGCCGACGGCGTGGCGCATTTTGCCGACCAGAAGCTGGACGCGCGCTACAAGCTGTTCATGAAGGACGGCGGCAAGCTGGATACCGCTCGCCTGGCGGCGCGGCAGTCGCAGGCGGCCGCTGGCGCGGACATCGACCTGGAGCAGCACAAGCTGTACCGCTACGTCGTCAACCATCCCAATATCAAGACCGTCGAACCGCTGATCCACCAGATCGCCGGCAAGCAGGATGTCGATCCCGCGCTGGTCAAGGCGGTGATGGCGGTTGAGTCGGGCTTCAACCCGGGCGCGGTGTCGCCCAAGGGCGCGATCGGCCTGATGCAGGTGATCCCCGACACCGGCGCGCGCTTTGGCGTGAGCGCCGATGCGCGCCGAAGCATCGAGCAGAAGCTGGCCGATCCACGCACCAATATCACCGCGGGCGTGCGCTACCTGAGCTGGCTGATGCAGCTGTTCCCGAACAACCTGGAGCTGGTGCTGGCTGCCTATAACGCCGGCGAGGGCGCGGTGCAGCGCTACAACAACCGCATTCCGCCTTACCCGGAGACCCGGCAGTATGTCAGCACCGTGCTGCAGTTTTACCGGCTGTACCAGCCGCAGCAGGGCGCGGTGCTCAAGCGCGCCAGCGCCAGCGCGGACGGCCCGCGCGTGAAGATGGTCATCGGCGGGCGCCGCCCCATGCCCTGACCGGCATACCCGAACAACAAGCAACCCGGCGCGCCGGCAGTTCAACGTGGCGCGCCGAATTCTTGCCTACCCATGGAACAACAAGACATCACGTTTCAACCTGAAGAGCCGGCCGATTCGCTGACGCTGGCGCGCTACGCCGAGCGCGCCTACCTGGACTACGCCGTCAGCGTGGTCAAGGGCCGCGCGCTGCCCGAGGTGGCCGACGGCCAGAAGCCGGTGCAGCGCCGCATCCTGTTCGCGATGCACGAGATGGGCCTGCGCGCCGACGCCAAGCCGGTCAAGTCCGCGCGCGTGGTCGGCGATGTGCTGGGCAAGTTCCACCCGCATGGCGACCAGTCCGCCTATGACGCGCTGGTGCGCCTGGCGCAGGACTTCTCGCTGCGCTACCCGCTGATCGACGGCCAGGGCAACTTCGGCTCGCGCGATGGCGACGGCGCGGCGGCGATGCGCTACACCGAAGCGCGCCTGACGCCGATCTCGCGGCTGCTGCTCGATGAGATCGATGAAGGCACGGTCGATTTCGCCCCCAACTACGACGGCTCGATGCAGGAGCCCAGGCTGCTGCCGGCGCGGCTGCCGTTCGTGCTGCTCAACGGCGCCTCGGGCATCGCGGTGGGCATGGCGACCGAGATCCCGCCGCATAACCTGCGCGAAGTCGCCGCGGCCACCGTGGCGATGATCCGCAATCCCAATATCACGCTGGCCGAGCTGCTGGCGCTGATGCCGGGGCCGGACTATCCGGGCGGCGGCCAGATCATCTCGCCGGCGTCCGATATCGCCCAGATCTACGAGGGCGGCCGCGGCAGCCTGAAGGTGCGCGCGCGCTGGACCATCGAGGAGATGGCGCGCGGCCAGTGGCAACTGGTGGTGACCGAGCTGCCGCCGAACACCTCGGCGCAGAAGGTGCTGGAAGAGATCGAGGAAATCACCAACCCCAAGATCAAGACCGGCAAGAAGGCGCTGACGCAGGACCAGCAGCAGCTCAAGGCCACCGTGCTGGCGGTGCTGGACGCGGTGCGCGACGAATCGGGCAAGGATGCGCCGGTGCGGCTGGTGTTCGAGCCCAAGAGCAAGAACGTCGGCCAGCAGGAGTTCATCCATACGCTGCTGGCGCATACCAGCCTGGAGTCGGGCGCGCCGATCAACCTGGTGATGATCGGCACCGACGGGCGCCCGCGCCAGAAGGGCCTGCGCGAGATCCTGTCGGAGTGGATCGCGTTCCGCTTCGAAACCGTCACGCGCCGCACGCGCCACCGCCTGGGCAAGGTCGAGGACCGCATCCATATCCTCGAAGGCCGGATGCTGGTGCTGCTCAATATCGACGAGGTGATCCGCATCATCCGCGAGAGCGACGAGCCCAAGCCGGCGCTGATCGAGGCCTTCGGCCTGAGCGACCGCCAGGCCGAGGACATCCTGGAAATCCGGCTGCGCCAGCTGGCGCGCCTGGAAGCGATCCGGATCGAGAAGGAACTGAAGGAACTGCGCGAGGAACAGGCCGACCTGGACGTGCTGCTCAAGTCCGAGACCATGATGCGCCGCCGCATCATCAAGGAGATCGAGACCGACGCCAAGCAATACAGCCCGGAAGACAAGGACCCGCGCCGCACGCTGATCCAGGAAGAGCGCCGGGCCGCGGCCGAAGTGCGCGTGATCGACGAGCCGGTGACGGTGGTGATGTCGCAGAAGGGTTGGGTGCGCACGCGCCAGGGCCATGGCCACGATGCGCAGCAGTTCACCTTCAAGGCCGGCGACGCGCTCTACGGCACCTTCGAATGCCGTACCGTCGACGTGCTGCTGGTGTTCGGCACCAACGGCCGGGTCTATTCCGTGCCGGTCGCCAGCCTGCCTGGCGGGCGCGGCGACGGGGTGCCCATCACCACGCTGATCGAGTTGCAGTCCGGCAGCCAGGTCGCGCACACCTTTGCCGGCAGCGCGGAGCAGCGCATGCTGATCGCCACCGCGGGCGGCAATGGCTTCCAGACCAGGGTCGGTGACATGATCAGCCGGCAGAAGGGCGGCAAGTCGTTCCTGACGCTCGATGACGGCGACACGCCGCTGGCGCCGGCGCCGATCGGCGACGAGGCCACGCATGTGGCCTGCCTGTCCGGCAACGGCCGCCTGCTGCTGGTGGGGCTGGACGAGGTCAAGGTGCTGTCGGCCGGCGGGCGTGGCGTCATCCTGATCGAGCTGGAACCCAAGGAGAAGCTGCTGCAGGCAGTGGGCGTGGGCGCCCCGGGGCTGATGCTCTCGGGCGCGGGGCGCGGAGGCAAGCCGACCTCGCAGAAGCTGGCAGGCGTGGCCTTGCAGGCCTACGTGGGCAAGCGCGCGCGCAAGGGCAAGGCGATCGAGGCCAAGCTCAAGGAGCCGCGCATCGATCCGGTGCGCGTGGAGCCGCCGGCTGGCAACTGAGTGCCCTACCGGTTTGCTCCCCTCTCCTGCTTGCGGGAGAGGGGAGCCCCCAATCTGGCGGGCAATATCTCAATCCACTCCCACAAATCCCCCGGTCTGATGCGCCCACAACCGCGCATACAGCCCGCCGTGCGCCAGCAATTGCGCGTGCGTGCCGCTTTCCACGATATGGCCGTTGTCCAGCACCACCAGCCGGTCCATGCGCGCAATCGTCGACAGCCGGTGGGCGATGGCGATCACGGTCTTGTCCTGCATCAGCGTTTCCAGGCTTTCCTGGATTGCCGCTTCCACCTCCGAATCCAGCGCCGAGGTGGCTTCGTCCAGGATCAGGATCGGCGCGTTCTTGAGCAGCACGCGCGCGATGGCAATGCGCTGGCGCTGGCCGCCTGACAGCTTCACGCCGCGCTCGCCGACCTGCGCCTCCAGCCCGGTATTGCCGTGGGCGTCGACCAGGTGCGGGGTGAATTCGTCGGCGCGGGCGCGGTG
This sequence comes from Cupriavidus sp. FW306-01-F10A, assembly GCF_058782785.1. Classification (NCBI taxonomy): domain Bacteria; kingdom Pseudomonadati; phylum Pseudomonadota; class Betaproteobacteria; order Burkholderiales; family Burkholderiaceae; genus Cupriavidus; species Cupriavidus sp. FW306-01-F10A. The sequence goes on along the minus strand of NZ_JBYSYA010000030.1, from coordinate 31,037 downwards.
CAGGGCTTGCTGCAGTTCAGCCTCGGTACTGGAGGGCTTGCCGTAGAGCAGGTTCTCGCGGATCGACCGGTGCAGCAGCGAGGTGTCCTGCGTGACCATGCCGATCTGTGCGCGCAGGCTTTCCTGCGTGACCGCGGCGATGTCCTGGCCGTCGATCAGGATGCGGCCGCGCTCGACGTCGTAGAGTCGCAGCAGCAGGTTGACCAGCGTCGACTTGCCGGCGCCGGAGGGGCCGACCAGCCCGATCTTCTCGCCCGGGCGCACCGTCAGGTCCACGCCTTCGATGACGCCTGAGCCCTTGCCGTAGTGGAATCCCACCTGCTCGAAGCGGACCTCGCCATGGGTGACGCGCAACGGCTTCGCGTCGGCGCGGTCGGTCACCACGCGCGGCACGACAATCGTCTTCATGCCGTCCTGCACCTGGCCGACGTTTTCGAAGATGCCGTTGACCACCCACATGATCCAGCCGGACATATTGTTGATGCGGATCACCAGCCCGGTGGTGAGCGCAATCGCGCCGGTGGTGACGTGCCCCTCGCTCCACAGCCACAGGGCCAGCCCCGTGGTGCCGGCAATCAGCGCGCCGTTCATGGCGGTGATGGTGATGTCCATGCCGCTGATCATGCGTCCGGCCAGCCGCGACTTCTCGGTCTGCTCGGACATGGCGTCGCGCGCATAGTCTTCCTCGTGACGGGTGTGGGCGAACAGCTTGAGTGTGGTGATATTGGTGTAGCCGTCGACGATGCGTCCCATCAGGCGCGAGCGCGACTCCGTGGCCACCACCGAGCGCTGCTTCACGCGCGGCACGAAATGGAGCAGGGCAGCCACATAGCAGACGATCCACAGCAGCAGCGGTATCATCAGCCGCAAGTCGGCCTGTGCGAACAGCACCAGCGAGCTGACCGCATAGATCACCACGTGCCAGATCGCGTCCACCGCCTGCACCGCGGAATCGCGCAGCGAGTAGCCGGTCTGCATGATGCGCTGCGCGATGCGCCCGGCAAAGTCGTTCTGGAAGAACGACAGGCTCTGCTTGAGCACGTAGCGGTGGTTCTGCCAGCGGATCAGGTTGGCCAGCCCGGGGTTGATGACCTGGTGCACCAGCACATCGTGCAGCCCGAAAAAGATGGGACGCAGCAGCAGCGCCACCACCGCCATCCACAGCAGTTCATTGCGATGCCGGCTGAAGAACTCCGCGCCCGGCGTGGTCTGGGCCATGTCGACCAGCCGGCCGAGGAAGCTGAACAGCGCCACCTCGATCAGCGCGCCGACCAGGCCCACCAGCAACAGCAGCGCGAACACGCCCCACACTTCGCGCAGGTACCAGGCATAGAAGCGCCAGACCTGGCCGGGCGGCTCGTGGTCGGGCATGCCCCGGAAGGGGTCGATCAGTCTTTCCAGGCGACGCAACATGGCAGGTTTCCCGTTGTGCCCGGCGCACCCCGGCGTCTTCGTGGGAGGTGGGGGCGCGCGTGCGGCGGATCAGACACAACATGATACGCGCCTTGCACAATGGAAAAGCCCCGCCAGGGGGCGGGGCCTTGTCAGAACCGCAGCGCGGAAACTTCTGAATGGTCAGGGGTGGTGGATCACCATATGCGTGAACGGCGGCACATAGGCCTGCAGTGTCACGAACAGGCCCACCAGGATCGCCAGCACGATCGAGTGGAAGAACACATAGCGCAGGATGTCGCCTTCGTGGCCGTACCACTTGGTCGCGGTCGATGCCACCACGATGGATTGCGCATCGATCATCTTGCCCATCACGCCGCCCGAACTGTTGGCCGAGGCCATCAGCACCGGCGACAGGCCCAGCTGCTCCGCCGTGGTCTTCTGCAGGCCGCCGAACAGCACGTTCGAGGCGGTGTCCGAACCGGTCAGCGCCACGCCCAGCCAGCCCAGCATGGTGCCGAACAGCGGGTAGAACACGCCGGTGTGGGCAAAGGCCAGGCCCAGCGTGGCATCCAGGCCCGAGTAGCGGGTCAGGTAGCCGACGCCGAACATCGCGCAGATGGTCAGCAGCGAGTAGCGCACCAGCTTGATGGTTTCCCAGTATTCCTTGAACAGGCGCGGCACCGAGTAGCCCATCAGCAGGCCGCCGGCGATGGCCGAGACAAAGATGCCGGTGCCGGCCATCGACAGCACGTTGAAGTTGAAGACCGCGCCTTCGATGACTTCCTTGGGCACGACCGGCGGCACCTTGACGATGGCCTTGTCCAGCCCCGGGATCGGGAATTTCCACGCCCACAGGCTATCCATCAGCTTCTTGAACTCGGGCACGCCCCAGACAAAGACGAACACGGTCAGGATCACCCACGGCATCCAGGCCTTGGCCACCGAGATGCCGGCCGAGGCGGCGCTGGCGCGCGCATCGGCTTCCAGCGCTTCGGGATGGTCGACCTTGGAGTCGTCGTGGCGGCCCAGGATCCTGGTCGAGGTCCAGATCTCCTTCGGATGCCAGACCTTCAGGAACAGCGTCAGCGAGCCCATCGACACCAGCGCGGCGATCACGTCCACCAGCCACGGTCCGTGGTAGTTCGACACCAGGAACTGCGGGATCGCAAAGCTCACGCCCGCCACCAGGATCGCCGGCCAGATCGCCAGCATGCCGCGGAAGCCGGCAAAGGCCCAGATCAGCCAGAACGGCACGATCACCGAGAAGAACGGCAGCTGGCGGCCGATCATGGCCGACAGGTCGAGCAGGTCCAGCCCGGTCACCGACGCCAGGCCGATGATCGGGGCGCCCAGCGCGCCGTAGGCCACCGGCGCGGTGTTGGCGATCAGCGCCAGGCCCGAGGCGGCCAGCGGCGAGAAGCCCAGGCCGATCAGGATGGCGCCGGTCACGGCCACCGGCGTGCCGAAGCCGGCCGCGCCCTCGAAGAAGGCGCCGAAGCTGAACGCCACCAGCAGCAGCTGCAGGCGGCGGTCCTCGGTGATGCCGGAGATCGAGTTCTGCAAGACTTTGAATGACCCGTTAAGGGTTGTCAGCCGGTGCAGGAAGATGATGTTCAGCACGATCCAGCCGATCGGGAACAGCCCGGACACGATGCCCAGCCCCGCTGCCTTGCCGGCCATTGCCGCCGGCATGCCGAACACCGTGGAGGCGACCACGATGCCGATCAGCAATGCCAGCCCCGCCGCCAGGTGGGCCTGCATATGAAAGAACGCCAGCGCTGCCAGCAGCACGGCGACGGGAATGCCCGCGGCAATGGTCGACAGCGCCATATTGCCTAGCGGGTCATAGACTTGACTCCACACGATCGATGTCCTCCTCAGGTTGGCTCAGGCGCCGGGACGATCTGCGTGCCCTCGGCGCCGTGCATGCGCTTTGCACCGGCGAACGGCATCCGCCGCGCGCGGGAAAGAACCAGCGATTGTAGGAACGGGTTCCGTGTTCGCTGTCGTATATTGCGTCATGCCTGGCATGAGCCACATTCAGGGATCAGGGTTTCCCTGGGGCCATTGCGGCGCACGTGGTGCCTTCCAGGCACTCTGGCGAGAGTACTCTAAACGGCGCCTGTTGCAAAAGCCTGCGTGCCTGCCACCGGCTTGCATGACCGGCCCGGCAGCCATGCCGGGACTGGCGCAAGCGCCGGCGCTCGGCGCATACTGGCGGGCGTCATGCCGTGGGCGCGCTGCCGCCCGCATCCAACCATTGAATGAGGCTGCCCATGACCGAATTCCTTCCCCCCTGGCCTTTGCTGACCGCATTCGTGCTGGCCAGCCTGGCGCTGGCCATCACGCCCGGCCCGGCCGTGGTCTATATCGTCACGCGCACGCTGGCGCAGGGCCGGCAGGCCGGGCTGGCCTCGATCGGCGCGGTGGCGCTGGGCAACCTGGGCAACGCGATCGGCGCCTCGCTTGGGCTGGCGGTGCTGTTCTCGGTATCGGCGCTGGCGTTTTCGGTGGTCAAGTACGCGGGGGCGGCCTACCTGATCTGGCTGGGCATCCGCGCCTTGCGTGGCGGCGCCGCGGCGGCTGACGGCGGCACGGTTGAAGTAGCGCCACGCAGCCTGCGCCAGGTGGTGCGCGACGGCTTCGTGGTGGCACTGCTCAATCCCAAGACCGCGATCTTCTTTGCTGCTTTCCTGCCGCAGTTCATGAACCCGGCAGGCTCGGCGCTGACGCAGAGCCTGGCACTGGGCGTGGCCTTCGTGCTGATCGCCGCGACCACGGACGCCTGCTACGTGATGGCCGCCGCCGCGGTGATGCCGGCACTGCGCCGCGCCGGCAGGGCGCGAGCGCTCGGCCGCTACCTGACCGGCGCGGCGTTTATCGGGCTGGGGGTTTTTACCGCGGCGTCGGGCTCGCGCGCGGCGAAGTAAGGCAGGACGGCAGGAAAGAAAAACTGCCGCGGCTCAGCGCAGCGGCAGTTCCAGGATGCCGTCCGCGGCGGGGCGGGCGCGCATCGCGCTCAACCAGCGCTCCAGGTTGGGGCGCGGCTGGTGCTTGAGCGGCAGCCCCATCCAGCGGTGCGCGGCGCAGGCCAGCGAGATGTCGGCCATGGTGAAGCGGTCGCCGCCGATGAACTCGCGCCCGGCCAGCGCCTTGTCCAGCAGCGCGGCCAGCGGCTCGGTGCGCTCGCACGATGCCTTGATGGCAGCCTCGTCGCGCTCCGCCTTTGGCTTGCGCACCAGGTTCAGGAACGCCGTCACCATGGCCGGGCTGAAGGCGGTGGTCTGCCAGTCCATCCAGCGGTCGGCCGAGGCGCGTGCCTTGACGTCCTCGGGCCACAGCGTGCCTTCGCCGTAGCGCGCGCACAGGTACCGCACGATCGCATTGGATTCCCACAGCACGAAGGGCTCGCCGCCGACATCGGTGCCGCGGAAATCCTCGATCACGGGGATCTGGCGGTTCGGGTTCAGGCGCACATAGGCCTCGGTGTCGAGGTCGCCCTTGGTCACGCCGATATCCACGCGCTCATGGTCCAGGTGCAGCTCGCGCGCGCACCAGACCACTTTCTGCACGTTGATGGAGGAGAGTCGGCCCCAGATACGCAACATTTCGGCTCCAGTGGTGATGCGCGCCCGGGCTTCAGGCCGCGCGCGGTTGCCTGGCGGCGGCCGCGGCGATGGCTTCGCGGAACAGCTCGCCAAGGATGGCCACGCCCTGCTCGATGCGCTCGGCCGACACCGTGACGAAGGCCAGGCGCAGCGCGTTGCGCTTCGGGTTGCTGGCGTAGAACGGCGCGCCCGGCACATAGGCCACGTTGCGCTTCACGGCTTCTTCCAGGATCACCATGCTGTCCAGGACCTCGGGCAGCTCCATCCAGATGAACATGCCGCCTTCGGGCGCGTTCCAGGTCACGCCCTCGGGCATATGGCGCTTGAGCGCGTCCAGCATGTACTGGCACTGCTTGCCGTAGAGCTCGCGGATGGTCGGGATATGCGTGTCGAGCAGGCCGTCGCGGATGGTCTCGTAGGCCACGCGCTGGGTGAAGGTCGGCGTGTGCAGGTCAGACGCCTGCTTGGCCTGGCACAGCTTGAAGTGCAGCTCGGGCGGGGCGATCACGTAGCCCAGGCGCATGCCGGGGGCCAGGATCTTCGAGAACGAACCCATGTAGATCACGCCGTCCGGGTTCATCGACAGCAGGCTGGGCAGCTGGTCGCCGGTGTAGCTGAGCGCGCCGTAGGGATCGTCCTCGACCAGCAGCACGCCCTGTTCCTTGGCGCGGGCCACCAGCGCTTCGCGGCGTTCCAGCGGCAGGCGGCGCCCGGTCGGGTTCTGGAAGTTGGGCAGGGCGTACAGGAAGCGCGCGCCGGCGGTCAGCTTGGGCGTCAGCGCCTCGGGCAGCAGGCCCTTGTCGTCGCTGGGGATCGAGACGAACTCAGGTTCGAACAGCGAGAACGCCTGCAGCGCGCCGAGGTAGCTGGGGGTTTCCACCAGCACCTTGCTGCCCGGGTCGATCATCACCTTGGCGATCAGGTCCAGTGCCTGCTGCGAGCCGGTGGTGATCAGCACGCGCTCGACCGGCGCGCCATGGCGCCTGGCGACGAACTCGCGCAGCGGCAGGTAGCCTTCGGTCGCGGCGTATTGCAGCGCCGCCTGCGGGTTGTCGGCGAATACGCGGGCCGTCGCTGCCTCCATGGCCGCTACCGGGAACGAGGCCGGCGACGGCAGGCCGCCGGCGAACGAAATGACTTCCGGACGCTCGGTGACCTTCAGGATTTCGCGGATGGCCGAGCTGGTCAGTTGCTGTGCCCGGCGGGAGATGGCCCATTTCATGATGTGTCTCTTGTGGTCTGGGGGAGTTCTGGGCTGAGCGGCAAGCCTGCCGCTCAGTCAACGATAAATAGTCGTGCGCCCTTCGGCGAGGACGAACGGTGCGCTTCCGCCTGGTCGGCTACCTGGTAGCTGGTGCCCGCGCCGAGCACGAACTGCCGGCCGTCTTCCAGCTCGGTATGGAGCTCGCCGTCCAGCACGAACAGGATATGGCCCTTGCTGCACCAGTGGTCGGCCAGGTAGCCCGGCGAATATTCGACCATGCGCACGCGGATGTCGCCGAACTGGCGCGTGCGCCAGGTGGCTTCGCCCTGCTCGCCGGGGTGGCGGGTCGGCGCGATGGCCGACCAGTCGGTGGTGCCGAAGGGCAGGTTGTCGATGCGCATGCGGGCCTCAGGCCGCCTTCACTTCGGCGATCATCTCGATCTCGACGCAGGCGCCCAGCGGGACCTGCGCCACGCCGAAGGCGCTGCGCGCATGCTTGCCGTTGTCGCCGAACACTTCGGCCAAAAGCTCCGAGGCGCCGTTGGTGACCAGGTGCTGCTCGGTGAATTCGGGAGTCGAGTTGACCAGGCTCATCACCTTGACGATGCGGGTGACGCGGTTCAGGTCGCCCACATGCGCGTGCAGCGTGGCCAGCAGGTCGATGGCGATCGCGCGCGCTGCGGCCTTGCCGGACTCGGTGTCGATGTCCTTGCCCAGCTTGCCGGTCCATACCTTGCCGTCCTTGCGGGCGATATGGCCCGACAGGAATACGGTGTTGCCGGTTTGCGCGGCCATTACATAGGCGGCGGCGGGGGCGTTGACGGCCGGCAGTTCGATGCCGAGGCGGGCAAGGGTGTCGTAGACGGACATGTAGGCTCCAGTCAGTGAATGCGTCCAGGGAGGATCGGTGGCGTTTCCGGGGCGGGGGCGGGTGCGCTTTGCTGCACGGCGGCGCGGCGGCCGAGGGCCACGACGGCGATCACCGCCACCGCGAAGGTGATGGTAGGGGCGTCAAGCGGCTCGGCCAGAATCAGCGCACCGCCCGCCAGCGTCAGGAACGGCTGCAGCAATTGTATCTGGCCGACGCGCGCCACGCCGCCTTTTGCGAGGCCGGCGTACCAGAAAAGGAAGCCGACAAACATCGAGAACACCGACACATAGGCCATGCCGCCCCAGGCGCGCGGCGACGCCGCGGCAATCGCCGGCAGGTCGCGCAGGGTCAGCCAGGCCACCACCGGCACCAGCACCGGCAGCGATACCACCAGCGCCCAGCTGATGGTTTCCAGCCCGCCCAGCTCGCGCGACAGCTTGCCGCCCTCGGCATAGCCCAGCGCGCCCAGCACCACGGCGGCGAACAGGTACCAGTCCGCATGCTGCAGGCCGCCGGCACCCTGCCAGACGGCAAAGCCCACCACCAGCGCGCTGCCGGCCACGGCCGACAGCCAGAACGCCGGCGACGGCCGCTCGCGCCCGAACCAGGCGGCGAATACCGCGGTCGCCAGCGGCAGCAGGCCGATCACGATGGCGCCGTGGTTGGCCGGCACCTCGCGCATCGCCAGCGAAGAAAACAGCGGGAAACCTGCCACCACGCCCAGCGCGGTCACGGCCAGCCGCGGCCACTGGCCGCCGCGCGGGCGGCGGCTGGCGGACAGCGCGCCGCGCCAGGCCAGCAGCGCCAGCGCCAGCAGCGCGGCCAGCACGGCGCGCGCCAGTGCCACAAAGATCGGGTCCAGCTCGGCCACCGCCATGCGCGTGAACGGCAGCGTCTGGCTGAAGATCGCCACGCCGACAAAGCCGAGCAGCATGCCGCCGGAGGCCGGCGGGGCAGACGTCAGTGGCGAAGCGGGGCGGCTGGCGGCCATGGTCGGGGTCTTGGTTGTCATCGGCTCGGAATCGGATCGCCGCGGGTCACTGCACGCCCGGGCTGGCGCTGACCGCAATCCACAGCGCGGTCAGCGCCAGCGCCGCGCCCATGGCGCGGTTGAACCAGCGCACGCGCTGCCCTTGCTGCAGCCATTGCCGCAACGACGCGCCCAGCACGCCGTACACGCCGTTGCTGACAAAGCCCAGCGCGGCGAACACGCCGCACACCAGCAGCACGCGCTGCACCGGCGAGGGCGCGCCCGTCATGTAAGAGGCCGCGACCGCCAGCGCCAGCATCCACGCCTTGATGTTGGCGTACTGCAGCACCGCCGACTGCCACACGCTCAGCGGGCGCAGCACCTGCTTCTGTGCCAGCGCCGTGCTGCGCGCGATCTTCCACGCCAGCCACAGCAGGTAGGCCACGCCGGCCAGGTGCACGCCGGCGGCCAGCGCGGGCTGGCCCAGGACCAGCGCGCCCACGCCCAGCGCGCACAGCGCCAGGATGCTGGCAAAGCCGAAGGCCACGCCCACGCAGTGCGGCAGCGTGGCGCGCAGCCCGAAGTTGGCGCCGGTGACCGCGGCGATGGTGGTGTTGGGCCCGGGCGTGAACAGGCCCACCGTCAGCAGGGTCAGCAGGGCCAGGAGCTGCGCGGCCGTCAGGCCGGTGAGCAAGCCGGACGCCATCACGCGAACGCGACCACCACGCGCCGGTTGGTGCGGCTCTTCTTCTCGATCTTGGTCACCACCACCGTGCCGATCTCGCTGGTGTTGGCCACGTGGGTGCCGCCGCAGGGCTGGCGGTCCACGCCGGGGATCTCGATGATGCGGATGCTGGCGGTGCCCGCCGGCGGCGCGGCGCCGATGGTGCGCACCAGCTCGGGCTGGGCGGCCAGTTCCTGCGGTGTGATCAGCGTGGTGCGCACCGCGGTGTTGGCATGGATCAGCGCGTTCAGGCGCTCGGTCAGGTCGGCCTTGTCCAGGGTCGATTCCGGCAAGTCGAAGTCGACGCGCGCCGACTCCGGCGAGATGCCGCAGCCGGTCACCGGCACCGGGATCAGCGAGCCCAGCAGGTGCAGGCAGGTATGCAGCCGCATCAGCTTGTGGCGGCGCGCCCAGTCGATGGTCACGGTGACGCGCTCGCCCACGCGCGGCAGCGGCGCATCCGGTGCTGCCACATGCAGGATGCGGCTGCGGTCGTCGGCGTAGACAGTGTCGACGATGGCCACCGCGCGCCCGTCGGCCAGCGCCAGTGTGGCGGTGTCGCCGGCCTGGCCGCCGCTGCGCGCGTAGCACACGGTTTCGTCGAGTTCGATCCCTTCGGCGCCGGCCGCCACCACGGTGGCGGTGCAGTGGCCAAGATAGGGGTCTTCGTCGAAGCGCTTGCGGGTGGCGGACATCGGGGTCTCCTGGTGGGCTTGTTCTGGGTGTGGCTAGCGCAGGGTGCGGATGCCCTGCGCGGTTTCGATTTCGGCGCTCAGTTCGGGCGGGCCCTCGGCCTGCTCGATGGCGATGAGGTGGTCGGCGCCCAGCCAGGCCAGCCCCTGGCGCAGCAGCTCGGCGCGCGGGTGGCGCCCGGACAGCCTGCGCAGCGCCAGGTCCTGCCGCGGCAGGCTGACGCCGGGGTAGCTGGCCACGTCCCACTGGATCAGGCTGGGCAGCAGGCCATCGCCGGCGCTGTCGGCTTCGCCCGGCCAGGCCGGCAGGCTGCCATCCTCGGGCACGGTGATGCGCCAGTGCAGGCCGCCGCGGGTCATCGGGATGACCGGGGCGATGCGTTCCGGGTACTGCGCCTGCCACCGGCCCAGGTCGGCGGGGCGTTCCACGCGCGCGGCCCAGTGCAGCAGGAAGGGGCCGTCGCGCAGGCGCTGCTGCACGGCCTCGGTGTCCAGGCCGAACCAGCGCGCCCGGGCCGGTGCCGTTGCCGCCGGATCGACCGCGATCACTTCCAGGTAGACGCCGCCGAACATGCCCAGCACACGGTTGTACGTGCCCATGGCCGCGTGCGCACCGCCGCCCTGGGGCGCAATGCCCAGCAGGCCGGCAACATGGTCCGTGCCGGCGTCCAGGTCGGGCGCGGCGATGACGAGGTGATCGAGGGCGAGCTTCATCTTGGCTTGATGGTAGACAAGGTAGTCGGTACAGTACCGGTACAGTTGAGCGGATCGTATTCAGTACAGTTGCAGGAGCAGCACATGGATGCCAACAGCAGGGATGGCGACGCCGGCGGCGAGACCGCCACCGTCACCCGTCAGAAGGATAGCGGAGGCGACGCCCACAGCACATCGGGGCATACCTCCGGCCGCGCGCTGCGGCTGGTGGTGCCGCCCACCGAGCGCTTCCCGGATCCGATCCCCTCGGCGCAGATGACGCTGGTCGAGCAACTGACCGAATGGGCCCGCATGCGCATCGACGAGCGCGTGTTCCGCTCCGGCATGCGCATGCCGTCGATCCGGCAGCTGGCCCAGGAGAAGGGCATCTCGCGCTTTACCGTGGTCGAGGCCTATGAGCGGCTGGTGGCGCTGGGCTACCTGGAATCGCGCCGCGGCTCCGGCTTCTACGTGCGCGAGCGTGCCCCGGCCGCGCCCGCGGCGCCGGTGTCCGGCGACGTGGCGGTGGCGCGCAATATCGACGTGACCTGGCTGCTGCGCAGCATGTTCCATACCGCCGAGGCGCACAAGGCGCCCGGGCTGGGCTTCCTGCCCAATGACTGGCTCGACGGCGAACTGATCGCCAGCGCGCTGCGCGGCCTGGGCCGCCAGCCCGGCAACCATTTCCTGGCCAGCGGCACGCCGCAGGGCTTCCTGCCGCTGCGCCAGCAGCTGCGCACCCGGCTGGAAGAACTGGAGATCGGTGCCAGCGCCGAGCAGATCGTGCTGACCTCGGGCATCACCCAGGCCCTGGACCTGATCGCGCGGCTCTACCTGCAGCCCGGCGACACGGTACTGGTGGGCGACCCGGCCTGGTTCGTGATGTTCGGCCGCTTTGCCGCGCAGGGCGCCCAGGTGACCGGGGTGCCCTACACCGCCGAAGGGCCGGACCTGGAGGCGCTGGAGCGCATCGTGCAGGCACGGCGGCCCAAGCTGTTCGTGATCAACTCGGTGCTGCACAACCCCACCGGCACCTCGCTGTCGGCGGCCAAGGCCTTCCAGCTGCTGCGCCTGGCCGAGCAGTACGACTTCCTGATCGTCGAGGACGATATCTACTGCGACCTGTGCCCGCCCGGCCACGCCGCCACCCGGCTGGCCAGCCTGGACCAGCTGCGCCGGGTGATCTACCTGGGCAGCTTTTCCAAGACCCTGGCGGCCAACCTGCGCGTGGGCTTTATCGCCGCGCACCCGGAGATGGCGTCGGCGCTGACCGACAGCAAGCTGCTGGCGGGGCTGGCCACGCCGGAGATCAACGAGCGCGTGCTGTACAAGGTGCTGACCGAGGGCCACTACCGCAAGCATGTGGAGCGCGTGCGCACCCGGCTGGACCGCGCCCGCGACGAGACCCGGCGCGAGCTGGAGCGCCTGGGCCTGCGGCTCTTTCCCGGCCAGCACGCCGGCATGTACCTGTGGGCCGATACCGGCCGCGACACCAACGCGATCGCCACCGCGGGGCATGAGGAGGGCTACCTGTTCGCCCCGGGCAGCCTGTTCTCGCCGTCGCAGATGCCGTCGGGCTGGATGCGCTTCAACGTTGCCAGCAGCGGCCACCCGGACATGCTGGCCTTCCTGGCGCACCAGCTAGAGCGACTGTAAGTCACATCCCGGCAGCACCCGGGCCTTGAAAAATGGCCCGGGCGGCCCTATGTCTGGCGGCACCGGCCACAGGACCGTGGCCACACCCACTTTCCAGATTCGCCTGTTTCCAAGAGGAGAACCATGACCGCACCGCACGAGACGATGAGCTTCCAGGCGGAAGTGAAGCAACTGCTGCACCTGATGATCCACTCGCTGTACAGCAACAAGGAAATCTTCCTGCGCGAGCTGGTCTCGAATGCTTCGGACGCTACCGACAAGCTGCGCTTCGAGGCGATCGCGAATCCGTCCCTGCTGGAGAACGACGCCGACCTGGCCATCCGCATCGAGGCCGACGCCAAGGCGCGCACGCTGACGATCACCGACAACGGCATCGGCATGAGCCGCGACGAGGCCATCCACAACCTCGGCACCATCGCCCGCTCGGGCACCAAGGAATTCTTCCAGCAGCTTTCCGGCGACCAGCAGAAGGACGCCGCGCTGATCGGCCAGTTCGGCGTGGGCTTCTACTCGGCCTTTATCGTCGCCGACAAGGTCACGGTGGAAACGCGCCGCGCCGGCCTGGGCGCAGAAGACGCAGTGCGCTGGGAAAGCACCGGCGACGGCGAGTTCACCATCGATGCCATCGCCCGCAACGAGCGCGGCACCACCATCACGCTGCACCTGCGCGAGGGCGAGGACGACTTCCTCTCGGCCTGGCGCCTGAAGGGCATCATCCAGAAGTACTCGGACCATATCTCGCTGCCGATCCGCATGCCCAAGGAAGTGTGGGACGCTGAATCCAGCACTTACCAGCGCACCGCCGAGTGGGAAAGCGTGAACCAGGCCAGCGCGCTGTGGACCCGCGCCAAGTCCGACATCACCGACGAGCAGTACACCGCCTTCTACCAGCACATCGCGCACGACAACGAGGCGCCGCTGGCCTGGACCCACAACCGCGTGGAAGGCCGCAGCGAATACACCCAGCTGCTGTATATCCCGGCGCGCGCCCCGTTCGACCTGTGGGATCGCAACCACAAGGCCGGCCTGAAGCTGTACGTCAAGCGCGTCTTCATCATGGACGATGCCGACCAGCTGCTGCCGGGCTACCTGCGCTGGGTCAAGGGCGTGGTCGACTCCGCCGACCTGCCGCTGAACGTATCGCGCGAACTGCTGCAGGAAAGCCGCGACGTCAAGGCCATCCGCGAGGGCTGCACCAAGCGCGTGCTGTCGATGCTGGAAACGCTGGCCGACAGTGAAGAAGAAGCCGAGCGCGCCAAGTACACCACCTTCTGGCAGCAGTTCGGCCAGGCGCTCAAGGAAGGCATCGGCGAAGACCAGGCCAACCTGGAGCGCGTGGCGAAGCTGCTGCGCTTTGCCTCCACCCACAACGACACCGCCGAGCAGAATGTGGCGCTGGCCGCCTACGTCGGCCGCATGAAGGAAGGCCAGGACAAGATCTACTACGTCACCGCCGATACCTGGTCCGCCGCGAAGAACAGCCCGCACCTGGAAGTGTTCCGCAAGAAGGGCATCGAAGTGCTGCTGCTGACCGACCGCGTCGACGAATGGATGCTGTCATTCCTGCGCGAGTTCGACGGCAAGGAACTGGTGTCGGTTGCGCGCGGCGACCTGGACCTGGGCAAGCTCGCCGACGAAGCCGAGAAGGCCGAGCAGGAAAAGGCCGAGGCCGACTGGAAGGACGTGGTCGAACGCGCCAAGGGCGTGCTCGACGGCAAGGCCAAGGACGTGCGCGTGACGCTGCGCCTGACCGCGTCGGCCTCGTGCCTGGTCTCTGACGAAGGCGACATGAGCGGCTACCTGCAGCGCCTGCTCAAGCAGGCCGGCCAGAAGGCGCCGGACGCCCAGCCGATCCTGGAGCTGAATCCGGAACACGCGCTGGTGCAGAAACTGCGCGATCTCCCCGAGGGCGATGCCTTCAGCGACCGCGTGCAGGTGCTGTTCGACCAGGCGCTGCTGGCCGAAGGCGGCATGCTGGACGATCCGGCTGCCTACGTGCAGCGCGTCAACAAGCTGCTGGCCTGACGGCCCGGCTGCCCCCGCCGCGCAGGCGGCGGGGGATTCCCATCTCAAGGTGTTGTAACGGAGCGCGTGACCGATGACACTGAAGCGGTGCTTCCCGCCTGTCGTTGACGCCGGCACGCGCATCCTTATTCTCGGCAGCCTGCCGGGCGAGGCGTCACTGGCGCAAAGCCAGTATTACGCGCATCGGCAGAATCAGTTCTGGCGCCTGACCGGCGAGGTTCTGGGTGAAGACCTGGTCCACATGGACTATGCCGCGCGGCTGCAAACGCTTCTGGCGCATCACGTCGGTCTGTGGGACGTGGTGGCGCAAGCGAAGCGTGAGGGCAGCCTGGACAGCAACATCCGGGATCACGCCGGCAACGACCTGGCGAGCCTGATCGAATCACTACCCAGGCTGGCTGTCATCGCCTTCAATGGCGGCACTGCTGCGCGTATCGGTTTGAAGGCCCTTGGGCAGCATGGCGACCATCACCGGATCATCAGGCTTCCTTCCAGTAGTCCCGCTCATACCTTGCCCTACATGGAAAAGCTGGGCGCCTGGCAGGCATTGCAAGAGTGGCTGCCTGTAAGCCAGCGTCTGGCATAGCTCGTTCACGCACCCACGTTACCTGGGCATCCCTTCATACATGCCGGTGACGTCATCCATCACCTGAAGAATGCGCTCGCTGGTCGTGGCGATGTTTCTCAACTGTTCCGCGCGACTGACCCCGGTCTGATTGAGTGCCTCTTCAAAGAACAGCCACTGAGAGCCGGCCAGCAGCAGTTCGCGACGGATTGCCTCGGTGTTCTGCGGCGCCGAGGCGAGAAGCTCCTGCGCGGCTGCGAATTCCCTGGTAGCCGCGTCCAGATCCTGCGCCATCTGGGGGGAGGTAATGCCCCAGGCGCGGAACATGCTGATCTTGGCGATTCTCTGCGAGAGCATCCGCTGGCGCCCCGCAACGTTGATCAGCTTGCCCGTCGCGGTGCCCGAATGTTTCTCGAGCAGGAGGGTTCCTTGTTGCGCAAGCTTCAGCACGTCCTCGCTCATTCTTGCGATGGTTTTCGCGCTATCGGGATTCGGATCGCCGCCGGACAGCAACTGCCTATAGGGAATCCATGTCTGCTCGAGCCTGGCGTAGGTGTCCCTGATCTCCTGCGTGGGCGCGAACACCTTCAGCTCCATGAGCTGCTTGTCGAAGAGCGCCACGGACTGCTCGAGAATCTTCTTCGAACGTTCGACGTCAACGCCGAGGCCAGCCTGGCAGTAAGCCTTGGCCATGCGCTGAGACAGCATGCGCTGGCGGCCCGCCTTGTTGATCGCCGCGTTGATCGTCAGCGTTTCGGCGCAAGCGGTCCCGGCCAGGGCCAGCGCCAGGACGCTGCAGACAATCAGGCAGAAGGAACAGAGGTCACGTTTCAAGGGCGTCTCCGCATCAAGTTCTGGTTGATCCTTTGGGCGCATCGTTCGAGCCGACGACGTGGCGGATCAGCTGATCCATTTCCTTGATGATGTCTGCAAGCGCCT
Source organism: Cupriavidus sp. FW306-01-F10A (assembly GCF_058782785.1). NCBI lineage: Bacteria > Pseudomonadati > Pseudomonadota > Betaproteobacteria > Burkholderiales > Burkholderiaceae > Cupriavidus > Cupriavidus sp. FW306-01-F10A. The sequence continues at coordinate 15,695 of NZ_JBYSYA010000030.1, read as the reverse complement.
GCGTGATCACCGAGAACTCCCTGCCGTACTCTCCCGCCCGCGCCGCCGAGATGCGCGCATTCATTGCGACGATGTTGGCTTGCATCGAAATACCGCTGAGGCGATCGGCGAGGTCGGTCTGGCGTTTGCGTACTGCGAGTTCGCAACGGTGCATTTCCTCCTGGTAGGCCTGCGTGACGGTCTGCAGCAGCTCAAGTATCGGCGTGGCCTGCGTCACAAGCACATCGAGGGATGACGCTCGCCGGCTGGTGTCGGCCAGTGGTGTGTCTATCGCTGTTCTGACCCGGGCGATGAATTCACGGATGCGAGCGTCAGCGCGCGCACTGCCAAAGTACAGTTGCTGCAAGGCGCCGGAGAATGTGCCGGGGAAACGCTCATTGCCCGTCATGAGATCCGAATGCGCCGACTCGAACATTGACAGGCACTTGCGTGCGATATCGAGCGCGGCAGTGTCTCCCCGCGAAGCGAGCAACAACTGGAGGACGATCCGTTGCGACAGCATGCGCTGCCTTCCGGAAAGGTCGATCAATGCGCCGATGGTTTCGGCGGACACTTCGGTCTCGGGTGACTGAGCAGAGAGAGCGTTCATGCCATGCCTTGCAGGTAGTGTCGACGCCGACGCGCACCGCGCTGACCGGCGAAGAAAAAGCGCCCCGAAGCGAGATGCCTGCGAACCGGTTGTCCGGTTCGTGGTCCATTCGCTTCGGGGCGTCGTTGCCCGGGATGCTCCTTTTCGGAGCATGTCATCGCGACTTGCCAGCTTGTTTCAAGGCCGCCGTTGGCCTGTGTGACCGCTAAGCAATATCTATGCCATAGCTCACTCGGTCCCATCCTCGAGCACGTCGGCCTTGCGCAGAGCACCAATGACGTCTATCCGGCCGCGCTGCGCATTGCCACCTGCGACGCCATCGAGCATTTGCTGGAAGTGATGGAGGCCCTGCGCGATGCCTTCAGCGAGAAGTCCGTCGAGTTTGCCGGCTTGCTCAAGCTGGGCCGCACGCAGCTGCAGGACGCGGTGCCGATGACCCTGGGCCAGGAGTTCTCCACCTATGCCGTCATGATCGATGAAGACATGGCGCGGCTGCGCGAAGTGTCGGCCCTGGCGCGCGAGGTCAACCTCGGTGCTACCGCGATTGGCACCGGCATCACCGCGCACCCGGAGTACGCGGACAATGCCGTGGCTGCCCTGAGCCGCATTTCCGGCATTGCACTGAGCGGCGCCCCCAACCTGATCGAAGCCACGCAGGACTGCGGCGCCTTTGTGCAGATTTCCGGCGTGCTCAAGCGCATCGCGGTAAAGCTCTCAAAGATCTGCAATGACCTGCGCCTGCTCTCCAGCGGCCCGCGCGCGGGCTTTGGCGAAATCAACCTGCCTGCCATGCAGGCGGGCTCGTCGATCATGCCGGGCAAGGTCAACCCGGTGATTCCGGAAGTGGTGAACCAGGTGGCATTCGAAGTGTTCGGCAATGACGTGACCGTGACCTCCGCCGCCGAGGGTGGCCAGCTGCAGCTGAATGCCTTCGAGCCGGTCATCGCTGCCAGTCTGTTCCGCAGCTTCCGCCACCTGACCAACGACTGCGCGACGCTCACGGAACGGATTCCGCAAAGATCCGGCGCGAGCCCGGTCGGGCCTGACGCGGCCCGCAGCCAGCCAACGGCTTCGCAAATCGCCCGTATTGAATCCACCCGTGCGCATGTGACGCATGCCGGATTGCCGTGGGCCATGGCGCACCTATACTGGAGTCGGGCGACGAATCATTCGAAACCGGGGGTATCGGTCGCTCCTTGTAGTGCGCCTTGCGGGCTCGCACTTTCGGACGCATGGCGATGACGCATCGGAAGTGAGCGCCTTAGCCGGCAACCATGCTGGCAAGGAGGCAATCATGTTCAAGCATCTCCTGCTGGCGGTCGATGGCTCCGACCTGTCTGAATCGGCATTCCGCAAGGCCCTGACGCTGGCGCGGGACATGGGGGCGCGTGCCACCGCGGTGCGCGTCTGTCCGAACTACCACGTCCTGACCTACCAGGTCGAGATGCTGGAGGACACGCGCGAAACCTACGTGAAGGAGGCCTGGGAAAACGCGACCCGCTACCTGCGCGGACTGGCCGACGAGGCCGGCGCCGCGGGCGTGGCCTGTGACACGGCATACGTCGTTAACGACCATCCCTACGAGGCCATCATCAAGACGGCCGAGGAAAAAGGCTGCGACCTGATCGTGATGGCTTCGCACGGGCGGCGCGGGGTCCAGGGCATGCTGATCGGCAGCGAAACCCTGAAGGTGCTGACCCACAGCAAGATCCCGGTGCTGGTGTACCGCTAGGCGGCGCCTAGCGCCGCCGGCGCGGCGCGCCCGCCTGCACGCATTGCCGCATCCGCGCCGCCAGGCGCGGCAGCGGGCCTGTGCGCCAGCGGCTGCGCAGGTCGTCGCTCAGCGGCACTGCGATCAGCGCCAGCAGCAGCGCGGCCAGCGGCAGCGTGGCGCTGAAACCCAGGTGCTTGAAGCCCAGCGCGCCGGTGATGCCGCCGGCAAAGAACAGCGTGACCAGCACCACCAGCAGGCGCAGCTTGCGCCGGTTGGCGAGCACGCGGGGCAGTGGGCGCGCTTGTGTGCGTGATGGCGTGTGCGCTGGCGCGGCTGCGTTCCAGTAGCACAGCTTGCCCAGCTCGATGCCGATATCGGTGACCATGCCAGTGAGGTGGGTGGTGCGGATCTCGGCGTTCGAAAGCTTGGTGATCATGGCATTCTGCAGCCCCATGATGAAGCACAGCAGCATCACCGTGGCTGGCACGAACAGCCACTGGTGCTGCCCCAGGTTGCCGCCGATCAGGCCAAAGCACAGCAGCAGCCCCGCCTCCAGCGCCAGCGGCAGCGCGTATTCACTGTGCAGCCGCTCGCGCCGTCCCCAGTTGACCAGCACCGCCGAGCACGCGGCGCCGCCGAGAAACGACAGCAGCGCCCCGACCCCATCCAGCACCAGCGCGAAGCTGCCCAGCGCCAGGTTGTCAGCCATGGCCGAGACCACGCCGGACATATGCGAGGTGTATTGCTGCACGGCCAGGAAGCCGCCGGCATTGATGGCGCCGGCGACAAAGCAGAGGTAGCCGGCCAGGTGCCGGTTGGCGTGGGGGCTGCGCCGCTTCCCGGTCAGTTTGCGCAGGTACAGGATCGGCATGGCGATGGGGCGGCGTCTGGCGGATTGGGAAGGGCGGCGGCGGACCTGCGTTGCCGCTACAGGGTGTCCCGGGGCCGGGCAAGGGCGTGCCAGGCGTCGGGGTCGGCGGCAACCGCCTCGCCGCGCTTCATGCGGCGGGCAGTCGGTGTCAGCTTCAATGCATGCACGGCTTCCAGCGCCCGTGCGCGTGCCAGCAGCGTCTGCAGCGACGGCAGCCGGGGCGGGCCTTTCCAGGCAAACAAGGTGTAGTTGCAGCTGTCCTCGGCGCGTGCGACCGACATCGAGGCCCCGAACACGGCGCGCACGGCGCCCAGGTAGTGCGGCATGCCGCGGTCGCTTGCCAGGAAGTTGGCGACCAGCACGCCGTCGTCGGCCAGCCGCGCGTGGCAGGCCGCGTAGAAGCCGGCAGAGCCAAGCTGCAGCGGCATGCCGTCAGCCAGGAAGCCGTCGACGAGAATGACCTCGGGGCGCGCTTCCCGCCCCCTGACGTACTCGGCGCCATCGGCGCAGACCACCTGCAGGCGGGCATCGTCGGGCGGAATGCGGAAGCGCTCGCGCAGTGCGATCACCGCCGGGTCGATCTCGACAGCGACCACCCGCGTGGCAGGCAGGTGCCGGTAGCAATACTTGACCAGCGAGCCTCCGCCGAGCCCGATCACCGAAATCCGTGCCGGCGACGGATGCAGCAACAGGAATCCCATCATGGTGCGCGTGTAGCCCAGCACCAGCCGGTCGGGATCGCGCCGCGACATGAAGCTCTGCGTGGCCAGCACGTCGAAGTGCAGCGACAGGGCGGTCTCGGTCTCAAGCACCACGGGCGTGCCGTCGCGCGGGGCTTCGGCCAGGAACCGCATATAGGACTCAAAGGAGGTGCGGCGGCTATCCGCGGCGATGCCGGTGCCGGCGTCCGGTTTGCGTTCGTTCATGGCTGGCCGTCCCCTGGTCCGAGAAGTTGTGCGATGGCCCTGACCGCGGCGACTTCGTCCGGGCCGTCGGCCTGGATGCGCAGCACGGTGCCAGGCGGCGTGCGCAGGCGCATGACGGCCATCACGTCGTGCGCATCGGCCGAGCCGGAGTCCGTGATCAGCACGATGCGGCTGGCAAAGCGGCTGGCCACCAGGGTCACTCGCGCCGAGCCGCGTCCCTGGAAACCCTTGCCGGCGGCGATGTTGAGGGTCGCCTCGATCACGGCAGCCTTGCGCAATGCAGGACCCGGGAGGCGGACCCGGTGGGCTGGCTGGGGCGGGCAAGGCGGCGGGTCGCGCGCCCGGGTATCGCGGACATCGGGGACATCTGTTGCAGTCACATATGATGTTAATCGTATTATCATAGCTCAGCACCCGCAGCCGGTGGCTGCATCCGGCCAGGAAATGCCATGCCCGGTGCCGCGGTTGTGGAGAAACCGCCCTTTGCGGGCTGTGCCGGGCGCCTGCTCATCCCGGAAACTGGATTTGGGGCGTGCGCTTCTGGCATCCTGACGGATCTGTCCTGATGTCCGGCCTGCCCGGAACGCTGCCATGCCCCTTTCCGACTGGACCCATGAGGCCATCCGCAAGATCGATGCGGATTTCAACCGCTCCGCCGACACCCACCTGATCCCGCTGGACCTGCCGGGCTACCCGGACATCCGCGTCTATTTCAAGGACGAGTCCAGCCACCCGACCGGCAGCCTCAAGCACCGGCTGGCGCGGTCGCTGTTCCTGTATGCGCTGTGCAACGGCTGGCTGCACGAGGGCAGCACGGTGGTGGAGGCATCCAGCGGCTCGACCGCGATCTCCGAGGCTTACTTTGCGCGGCTGCTCGGGCTGTCGTTCGTGGCGGTGATCCCGGCGGGGACCTCGCGCGCCAAGATCGAGGCGATCGAGTTCTACGGCGGGCACTGCCACCTGGTGGGCAGCCCGTCCGAGATCTACGCCGCCTCGCGCCGCATCGCGCAGGAGACGGGCGGGCATTTCATGGACCAGTTCACCTACGCCGAGCGCGCCACCGACTGGCGCGCCAACAACAATATCGCCGAGTCGATCTTCAAGCAGATGGCGCACGAAGAGCATGCGGTGCCGGCCTGGCTGGTATCGAGCGGCGGCACCGGCGGCACCATCGCCACGCTGGGGCGCTATGTGGCCTATCGGCGCCACAAGACCCGCGTGCTGTGCGCGGACCCGGAGAACTCGGTGTTCTTTGACTACTTCCGCAGCTGCCTGGACGGCAAGCCGCAGCCGGACCTGTCCCTGGCGGAGGGCTCGCGCATCGAAGGCATCGGCCGGCCGCGCGTGGAGCATTCGTTTATCCCGACCTGCATCGACGCCATGCTGAAGGTGCCGGACGCACTCTCGTTCGCGGCCATGCGCTACCTCGCCGGGCGCTTCGGGCGCCGCGTGGGCGGGTCCACCGGCACCAATTTCGTCGGCGTGCTGTACCTGGCCCAGCAGATGCGCGCGGCGGGGGAGGGCGGCGCCATCGTCAGCCTGCTGTGCGACAGCGGCGAGCGCTATGGCAACACCTATTACGACGATGCCTGGTACACCGCGCAGGGCATTGCCATCGAGGCGGCCGATGCGCTGGTGGCGCGCGCGGTCAATGGCGAGGCCGTGCTGACGCCGCAGGCGGTGGCGGGGCTGCAGTCGGCCGGCGCCGGCATTCCGGCGGGCGGTTGAAACCCATCGCCGTGCCTTTCTGTCACAATGCCGGCGGCTGGCGCGCCGGCCATTGCCATTGATTCAAAGGTGAATTCCCTATGCGTATTTTCGGCATCAGCATCCATATCATCGTTGCACTGTTCTTTGCGGTGCACGCGGTGCGCACGCACCAGAACATGTACTGGCTGCTGATCCTGTTCCTGTTCCCGGGGCTGGGCAGCGTGGTGTATTTCTTCGCGATCTACCTGCCCGGGCTGCGCCAGTCGCGCGGCGCGCGTGCGGCCACGCGTGCCATCACGCAACTGGTCGATCCGAACCGCGCGGTGCGCGAGGCCCGCTCAGACTTTGACCGCGCCCCGACGGTGGCGCACCGCATGCGCCTGGGCGCCGCGCTGCTGGCGGCCGAGGAGCCGTCGGAAGCCCTGCAGCACTACCAGGCAGCGGCCAGCGGACCGTTTGCGACCGATCCGGCGCTGCTGCAGGGGCTGGCGCAGGCGCAGTTCGCCACCGGCGATGCGGCCGGCGCGCTGGCAACGCTGGAAAAGCTGTTCGCCGCCAATCCGCAGTCGCGCCAGCAGCCCGATCCGGCCTTGCTGTATGCGCGCGCGCTGGCGGCCACCGGCGCATCCGGCACGCGGGCCGCGTTCGAGCAGGCGCTGACCAGCGCCAGCGATGCCGCGCCGCGCTGCCTTTTCGCCGACTGGCTGGCGGCGCAGCCCGACGCCGCCGACCACGAACGCGCGCAGCAGCTCTATGCCGATATCGTCCACGACGCCCGCCACTGGCCGCGCCACGCCCGCGAACACAACCGCGAATGGCTGCAACGCGCGCAGGCGGCGCTGGGCAAGTAATCCGCGTTTCCCCCATCCATGCTGGAACGGGTGCTGAACGCCTTTCTCGACAACATGACCCTACTGAAACGCAAATCGATTGAAGCCGTGGCCTCGCGCCGTCCGGCACGTGGCACCCGCACCCGTGGCGAGGTGCCGGCACGCGAAGAAAAACGCATGACGCCGCGCTTTGCGCCGGTGACCTTCTCGGAAATGGAAGGGGTGCGCTACCTGCACTTCGGCACCGAGTGGGTGCAGGGCGCGATGCGCCTGCGCAAGCCCGATGCGATCGAGCTGGAATACGCGCAGCAGATGATGGCCTGGCTGCTGTTCCTGTCGCCCTCGGTCGAAGAATTCCACGTGGTGCAACTGGGCCTGGGCGCCGCGGCGCTGACCAAGTTCTGCCACCGCCAGTTCAGCCGCGCGCGCGTGACCGCGGTGGAGCTGAACCCCGCGGTGATCATCGCCGGGCGCAGCATGTTCGGCCTGCGCGAGGACGACGCGCGCCTGACCGTGCGCGAGCAGGATGCCTGGGACTACGTCATGGACGGCACCCACGCCGGCGCCATCGACGTGCTGCAGGTGGACCTGTACGACGCCACCGCGCGCGGCCCGGTGCTGGACACCACCGCGTTCTACCGCGCCTGCCGCCGCACGCTGAAGGCACCCGGGGTGATGACCATCAACCTGTTCGGCGACCACGACAGCTTTCCGAAGAATATCGAACGCATCTGCGATGCCTTCGACAACCGCGTGCTGGTGTTCCCGGAAGTGCATGACGGCAACGTCATTGCGCTGGCATTCAATGGGCCGGAGATCGATGTGTCGTGGGAAGTGATCGAGGCGCGCGCCGATGTGGTCGAGAAGACTACCGGTCTGCCTGCGCGCGACTGGGTACAGAAGCTGCGCGCGGCGAATGCGCGGCAGGAAGAGCGGTTGAAGATCTGAGGAACGGCCGCTCTCCCGCTGCGCGGGAGAGCGGCAGCAGGCAGTCCGTCCCTCACTCCTTGTGGAAGAACTGCGCCAGCGACCACTCGTCGGTGCGCGCCTCGTACTTCAGTCCCTTCTTCATCGCCCACATCGCCAGCTGGCTGTGCGACGGAATGATCGCGTGGTCGGCCAGCGCAAACTTGGCCGCGGTGCGGGCATTCTCCTCACGCGCCTTGTCGCTGCTGACGGTAGTCAGCGACTTCTCGATCAGCTGGTCCAGTTGCTGGTTGCTGTACTTGCCCCAGTTCCAGGTGCCGTAGCCGGTCTTGGGGTTGGGCGTGCCGGTGATCGAGCGCAAGGCCACGTCGGCCGCGGCCGAGCCCCAGCCCAGCATCTGGAAGGCGAACTCCCCCTGGCGTGCGCGCGTGAAGTAGGCCGCCACCGGCAACGTCTCCACCTTGGTCTGGATGCCGATGCGCGTCAGCATGCTGGCGGTGGCCTGCGCCACCGCGGCGTCGTTCAGGTAGCGGTTGTTGGTGGCGTGCAGCGTCAGGCCGAAGCCGTCGGGGTAGCCCGCGTCGGCCAGCAGTTTCTTCGCGCCTTCCGGATCATAGGCCTCCGGCTTGGTGCCCGGATGCCCGAAGATCTGCGGCGACACGATCGACGATGCCGGCACCGCCAGCCCTTCCATGATGCGGCTGACGATGGCGTCGCGGTTCAGCGACTTGCTGATTGCGGCGCGCACGCGCGCGTCCTTGAACGGGTTCTTGCCCAGCGGCTTGCCGGCCTTGTCGGTGACGAAGGGCGGGTTGTCGCGCGACTGGTCCATCTGCCAGAAGATGGTGCGCCACGACACCTGCTGCTCGATCTTGAACTTCGGATTCTGCTTCAGCTTGGCGACGTCGGCCGACGGTACGCTCTCGATCACGTCGACATCGCCCGCCAGCAGCGCGGACGAACGCGCGCCGTTGTCGGTGATGATGCGGAAGATGGCGCGGTCCCACTCGGGCTTGGGGCCCCAGTAGTTGGGGTTGCGTTCCATCACGATTTCCTGCCCGCGCGCAAAGCGCACGAACTTGAACGGGCCGGTGCCGATCATCGCCTTGCCCGAGTCGAAGTCCGCCTGCGTCAGCGTGGCGGCGACCTTCTTCGGCATCATCGGCACGCTGTTCAGGTCGTTGGCCAGGTTGGCGTAATTGGGCACGCTCATGGTCAGGCGCACCGTCAGCGGGTCGGGCGTGTCGATGCGCGCGATCGGCTTGGTGTAGCTGGTGAACGAGCCGGGGCTGTTGACCAGCTTCTCCGGGCGCTCCAGCGAGGCCTTGACGTCCTCGCTGGTGAAGGGCGAGCCGTCGTGCCACTTCACGTTGGGGCGCAGCTTGATCTCCCAGGTGATGGCGTTGACCGGCTTCCACGACAGCGCCAGGCCGGGGATGTAGCGCGCGTTCTTGTCCATGAACACCAGCGACTCGAACACATGCAGCGCGATGGCGTTGTTGGGGCCCGAGTTGTTCCAGTGCGGGTCCATCGAGGTCACGTCGGCCGCCAGGCCGATGCGCAGGTCTTCGGCGTGGGCGGCACCCGCCGGCAGCAGCGTGAAGGCGGCGCTGCCAAGCACCAGCGCGGTGGCGGCATGGAGCACGGCGCGACGGGCAGGGCGGCGGGGCAGGCATTGCGGCGGCAGGGCGTGGGTCGGTGTCATCTGGCTGGCTCCTCGTGGGTCCGCGCGGGCGCGGCCGGGTTCTCAGGCGGGTTTGTCCCGCATTGTGCCGCTAAAGTGGCTTGGTTGCAGCCTTTGGCGCGGGCAGGCAAGCCGATGCGGGACGGCGCCGTTAGAATGGCGCCCATGTTTGCCAATTCCCGCACCATTGTCTCGGCCCAGGCCGATGTCCACGAACACCTGGCCGCGCGCGTCGCGCGCCACCTGGCCGAGCCGTTCCGCAAGCCCATCGGCGAAGCCAGCCGGCGCGAGCTCGGCGCGGCGCTGCAAAGCTGGCAGCAGGCCGGCGGCGCGCCGCTGATCCTGGATGCGGGCTGCGGCGTGGGCGAAAGCACGCTGCGCCTGGCCACAGCGTTCCCGGACCACTTCGTGATCGGCATCGACCAGTCCGAGAAGCGCCTGGCCGCCGGCAAGGACTGGTGGGGCGAGGCGCCGATGCCCGCCAACTTCTGCTGGGCGCGCGCCGACCTGGTCGATGCCTGGCGCCTGCTGCAGGCCGAGGCCGTGCCGGTGGCGCGCCACTACGTGCTGTACCCGAACCCGTGGCCCAAGATCGGCCACCTGGGGCGGCGCTGGCAGGGGCATGCGGTGTTCCCGGCGCTGGCCGCCTGCGGCGACTATCTGGAGTGCCGCAGCAACTGGCGCATCTATATCGATGAGTTTGCCCAGGCGCTGGCACTGGTCGGGCGCCCGGCGCGGGTAGAGGCGTGGGCCCCGGCGCAGCCGATGACGCCGTTCGAGCGCAAGTACGGGGCATCGGGCCACGGCTTGTGGCGCTGCGTCAGCGAGCGCCAGCGCGCCTGAGCGGCTCGCCAATGAAGACGGCCCGCGCATGCGGGCCGTCTTTTTGCCAGGCGCAGCCGGGCGCGTCAGTGGAACAGCGGCTGCTGCGTCGGTGCGTCCTCGGGCAGTTCGGCATGCACGATCTCGCCGTTGCGGTCCGCGTACAGCGGCGTGCCGCAGTCCTCGCAGTATTCCGGATCGAACAGCGCGGCGTGGCGGAAGATGTCTTCAACGCCGGCGTTGCGCAGTTCCTCGCAGATCTGCTCGAGCGGGTTGCCCTTTTCGTCGGCATCGACCTCGCCGGCTTCGCGGCCGTAGACCGGCCACACGATGCCGTAGATCACATCCTTCTCGCCGCGCATGGTGAAGCCCACGCGGTATTCCTCGACCACTTCCTCGCCGAAGGCAGCCACCACGGCGGCCAGCTGGCCGGCGGAGATGTCGAGCGTGCCGCACAGGTAGTTGACCGCGGCGCGCACGGTCAGCGGGCGGATGCTCTTGTCGGACTCGCGGCAGGACAGGAAGAAGGCGTCGGGCAGCAGCAGCTCGAACTCGCAGCCCGGCAGCAGCAGCGCCACCGACGGCTGCACCTGGGTGCGCCACTGGTCGAGGCAGGTCGAGCGCTCGGCGTGGTGCTCCTTGGCGTCTTCCTGCCAGCGGAACAGCGCCTGCTCGTGCGGGGCCACCACCACCGCCAGCAGGTAGCGCGGATCGGCCAGGATCGGCGCGGTCTCGGGCAGGTCGCGCAGGTCGACCTTGGGTACCGTGCCGGCCAGGGCGGCCGCGGCCAGCTTGTGCGTCAGCGCAAAGGTGTCGCTGTGCGTGCGCGGCAGCTGGTCGATGCTGTAGAGGTAGGGCGACAGCGAGACCTTGGTGCCGCTGGCCAGCACATGTGCCTGCAGGTGCACCGCCAGCGTCTGCGCCAGCTCCGGCTTGAGCGAGCCGGAGGGAATGGCGTAGCGCGTGTGCGCCAGGATCGGGGCGGCGATCAGCAGCGCGTCATGGCGCTGGCCGTCGACCTCGATGGTGGCGGATTCGGCGAGCGTCTCGGCCTGCTCGGCCAGCACGTCGGAGGCGTCTGCATTGTGCTTGAACAGGTGTTCCAGCGCCGCGTCGAGCGCGGTCTGGCTCCCGTTCTTCAGCAGGCGGCCCAGGCGCTGCGAGAGCCGCCGTTCCCAGTACGCGTCCTCCATGCGGCTGCCCGAAGCGTCGAGGGCGAGCGCATCGGCCACCAGACGCTCGGCGTCAGGGGAGAGTCGTGGGGAAGCCTTGGGGCGAAAACCTGCCATAGAAAGAAACCGTCCGTTTATGCGTAAAACGGTATTCTACTCGTTGCGTTGACACGCAGGCCGCTATATGCGTGCGGCGTGTGCGGACGCGCCCGGGCGTGTGGCTTTATTTCTGGGCCGGAGCGGAGGCGGCAGGGGCCGCGGGCGCGTGGCTCTCGACGCTGTGCGACTCGCCGGACATGGAAACGTCACTGCCGCCCTTGGTCAGCAGATAGAGGGCCGCGCCGGCAACCACGACGAATGCGATAAGGATCTTAACCATGGTGTCTCCTGATTCTGGATGATGCCGGGCGGACCCGGCTTCCGGTCGTGCGACCGCTGTTCTTGTGCAACACAGTGTGGCAGCACTGGCTTGCGTGGAACTTACACGCACGGGACTTCGTTCGGGGTGATGCAAGGGGCGCAGGACACCAATGAAAAACGCCGCCTGCCCGGGCCCCGCAACGGGGGCCAGGCAGGCGGCGTCAGCCTTGGCTGGCTGCGGGCGCCCCAGGTGGATCTCAGGCGGCCAGCAGCTGGCGCAGAACGAACGGCAGGATGCCGCCGTGGTTGTAGTAGTCGACCTCGATCGGCGTATCGATGCGCAGCAGCACCGGCACGCGCTGCACGTCGCCGTTGGCGCGGTGGATCACCAGCACCACGTCCTGCTGCGGCTTCAGGTCACCCTCGATGCCTTCAATATCGAAGGTCTCGTTGCCGGTGATGCCCAGTGTCTGCGCGCTGTCGTTGCCCTTGAACTGCAGCGGCAGCACGCCCATGCCGACCAGGTTGGAGCGGTGGATGCGCTCGAAGCTGCGTGCCACCACGGCCTTCACGCCCAGCAGCTGCGTGCCCTTGGCGGCCCAGTCGCGCGACGAGCCGGTGCCGTACTCTTCGCCGCCGAACACCACCGTGGGCGTGCCCTCGGCCACGTACTTCATGGCGGCATCGTAGATCGACATTTCGTCACCGGTGGGCTGGTGCAGCGTGATGCCGCCTTCCACGCGTGCGCCGTCGGCCTTGGGCGGGATCATCAGGTTCTTGATGCGCACGTTGGCGAAGGTGCCGCGCATCATGACTTCATGGTTGCCGCGGCGCGAACCGTAGCTGTTGAAGTCGGCCTTCAGCACGCCGTGCGACAGCAGGTACTTGCCCGCGGGCGAGGTGTCCTTGATCGAACCGGCCGGCGAGATGTGGTCGGTCGTCACCGAGTCGCCGAAAATGCCCAGCGCACGCGCGCCGCGCACGCTGGCGCTGGTGGCGGCGGGCTGCATGCTGAAGTCCTGGAAGAAGGGCGGCTCGGCGATGTACGTCGACTTGGGCCAGTCGTACACCTGGCCCTTGGTGCCCTTGATGGCGGCCCACAGCTTGCTCGGCTTCTTGACCTGTTCGTAGTTGCCCTTGAAGGTCTTGGCATCCATCGCGTACTTCATCAGTGCGTGGATTTCTTCCGAGGTCGGCCAGATATCGCCCAGGTAGATGTCGCGGCCCTTCTTGCCCTTGCCCACGGGCTCGGTCATCAGGTCGCGCGTGACATTGCCGGCGATGGCGTAGGCCACCACCAGCGGCGGCGAGGCCAGGAAGTTGGCGCGGATGTTCGGGTGGATGCGGGCCTCGAAATTGCGGTTGCCCGACAGCACGGCAGCGGCCACGAGGTCGTTCCTGGTGATGGCCTCGTTCAGCTCGGGCGTCAGGTCGCCGGCGTTGCCGATGCAGGTGGTGCAACCATAGGCGGTCACGCCGAAGCCCAGCTTTTCCAGGTACGGCAGCAGGCCGGCGGCCTTCAGGTATTCAGTCACCACGCGGCTGCCCGGGGCCAGCGAGGTCTTGATGTGCGGCGCCACCGTCAGGCCGGCTTCAACCGCCTTCTTGGCCAGCAGGCCGGCGCCCAGCAGCACGCTCGGGTTGGAGGTGTTGGTGCAGGACGTGATCGCGGCGATCAGCACGTCGCCGTTCTTCACCTCGAGGCCGTCGGTGGTGGTGTAGGCGCGGTCCAGGTCGGCTGCCTCCTTGTTGAAGCCGTTCTCGGCCACCGGCTTGCTGAACAGCGAGGCGAAGGTGCTCTTGACGTTGCCGATCTCGATGCGGTCCTGCGGGCGCTTCGGGCCCGCCAGCGACGGCGCCACCGTGCCCAGGTCCAGCGTCACCACCTTGCTGTAGTCGATCTCGCCGGCCCTGGGAATGCCGAACATCTTCTGTGCGCGGAAATAGCCCTCGAACGCGGCGATTTCCTCTTCGGTGCGGCCGGTGCCCTTGAAGTAGTCGATGGTCTTCTCGTCCACCGGGAAGAAGCCCATGGTGGCGCCGTATTCCGGCGCCATGTTGCCGATGGTGGCGCGGTCGGGCAGGGCCAGGCTGGCGGTGCCTTCGCCGAAGAACTCGACGAACTTGCCGACGACCTTCTCCTTGCGCAGCATCTCGGTGATGGTCAGCACCAGGTCGGTGGCGGTGACGCCTTCGCGCAGGCGGCCCTTCAGCTCCACGCCAACCACGTCCGGCGTCAGGAAATAGACCGGCTGGCCCAGCATGCCGGCCTCGGCCTCGATGCCGCCGACGCCCCAGCCCACCACGCCGATGCCGTTGATCATGGTGGTGTGCGAATCAGTGCCGACCAGGGTGTCCGGGTAGTAGACGCCGTCTTTCTTGTGCACGCCGCGGGCCAGGTATTCCAGGTTGACCTGGTGCACGATGCCGAAGCCCGGCTGCACCACGCCGAAGGTATCGAAGGCCTGCATGCCCCACTTCATGAACTGGTAGCGCTCGTTGTTGCGCTGGAATTCCAGCTGCATGTTCAGGTCCAGCGCCTTCTTTTCGCGGAAATGGTCGACCTGCACCGAGTGGTCGACCACCAGGTCCACCGGCACCAGCGGCTCGATCTTCTTGGGGTTCTTGCCCATCTTCTCGGCGACATTGCGCATCGCGGCGAGGTCGGCCAGCAGCGGCACGCCGGTAAAGTCCTGCAAGACCACGCGGGCCACCACGAAGGGAATCTCGTCGACGCGCTCGGCGTTCGGCTTCCAGTTGGCCAGTTGCCTGACGTGCTCTTCGGTGACCTTCTTGCCGTCGCAGTTGCGCAGCACCGATTCCAGCACCACGCGGATCGACACCGGCAGGCGCCCGATTGCCACGTCCAGCTCCTCGCCCAACTGGGGCAGGGAGTAATACTGGCCCTTGCCGGAAGAGCCGATCTTGAATTCTTTTAGCGTGTTCTTGAGGTTGTGGGGCATTGCCGTACTCCGATCGAAGGATGATGCGATGGCATTTGGCTCGGACCTGAATCAAGACCCCGGTGCGCTGCCGCGGCATTTGACCGCGGTCCGAGGCCGGCAGCGCACTGCAACTGCATACTCTAACCGCCGCGCGGCTTTGGCGCCACCCGGCTCGGCATCCCGCCGGCCGCGACGGCGCCGGCGCGACAGCATGCCCGCCCGGGATTGGCCGCCCGGCAAGGCAAAAAGGGCGCTGGCGGCCGGAATTCAGCGGCCGCCAGCGCCCCGGTACGGACTTACTGCTTGGGTGCTGCGGATTGCTGGGCGCCTTCCGGTACCTGCGTCGGGCCGCCCGGGGGCGTGACCAGCAGCGGGGTGGTGGCCGGGGCGCGCAGGCCGCCGGCCTGGGTCGGGGCCGCGGCGCCGGCCTGCATGGCGGGGCTCTGGCAGTCGTCGGCCAGGCGCTGGCCCAGGTTCTTGTTGAACAGCATGGCCTTGCTCGGGATCACCACCAGGTCCAGGCCGGTGCGGGCGTCGTAGTAGCGGTCGGCGCCGGTCACCGTGGGCTGGCGCGGCAGCTTGTAGTCGCGGCCTTGCCAGTGCACGGTCAGGACCTCGTCGCGCAGCATGTCGCCGGCGATATACAGGTTGTTGCCCAGTTCACACTGCCATTTTTCGCCGTTCGGCGTGACCGCGGCAGCAGCGCCCGCCGCCGCGGCGGTCCCGGCAGCAGCCTTTTTCTTGGTCGAAGCCTTCTTGGTGGTGGTCTTCTTGGCAGGTTCCTGCGCCATCACGGCGGTGGCGGTGGTCAGGCTGAATGCGCCGATGCAGGCGGCAAGGACAAGATGTTTCATTTTGTGAGTGCCTTTCGGATACTGAAATCGATTTATGTTTCATTTGCCGCCGTCAAATCGGGCGGCGCCGGGACAATTTCCGCCGCTATTCTCTACGATTTGCCCAGGGCGGCGTAGTGCTCTGGTCTTTGGTTACATTATCGACGGGGGCTAGTTGGCCCCGCTTCACTTGCGCTTGCCGATCGGCACGAACTTCAGGTTTTCCGGACCGGTGTAGTTGGCGCTCGGGCGGATGATCTTGTTGTCGATGCGCTGCTCGATAATGTGCGCGGCCCAGCCGGAGGTACGCGC